>JAEWSS010000242.1 GCA_023459755.1 Verrucomicrobiota bacterium
AAAGTAAATATCGCACATAAAAAACACACGGTAAAACAATTTTTTCCGCTCAACCTCCGCTCAACCTCCGCTCAACCTCCGCAATTCATCTGCACCATCCCCTTCATCCTCGATATGATAAAAATGAATTTTTTTATCTGTCAGGTTGAAAAGCACAAAAAGAGGATTAGACTATCACAGGATAAAACGTTTCACCCTTTTTACCAACCGAAAGCAGGCGCAGCGATGAGCGACATTCAGACAAGGTTGATACCCGAATTGTACGCGACCGCCCCAACAATGAAGGCAACGAAAACCACCCTGAAAAAAGGCAGGATAACGGAAAACCGGAATGCAGTCCGGCCGCACAGCCCCGCCGCGCCAAGAGTAATTCCGGTGCTATCCATGCCGCCTTTTGAAAAAAATGCCGATATAAAGAAATGTCGCACAAGAAGCGCGGCAATATGTTCCACACGCAACGTCGCCGGCCTGATAGTCGGGTTCCAGCTTACGCTGACCGTCCTGCTCCTGACCGCCGCCGGATGCGTCGGCAACAGCGGCGGTCTGCACGGCTTCAGCCCGGTTGATGCGGCTACCCGTCAACAATATGCGCCATTCGACCTCTCGGCCGCCGCGGAAAGCAAGGGCAGCATCGCGTCGGCCGCCGAGCGCCGGGACGCCAAAACCTATTTTACCGAACTGTTCTCCAACCTCGAGCGCCTGCCGCTGTCATTTGAACTTGACGGCAAAACCTATCACGGGTTTGACGGCGATTTTGAGGTCGCGTACAGTGACGGCGTGATCTGCGCGAAACACCAATCCGGCGTAACCGTCATTGTTTCCTATTCCTATAATTACGACTACGCCGCGTTTGAATGGATCGTCCACTTCCGCAACGACTCGAAACACGACTCCGGCGTACTGAAAAACGTCATGGCCGCCGACATCGAATTTTACGGCACATCCCCCCGTCTCGAATATATGCTCGGCGAAGCCCACAACAAAGCCGACTCCTATGCATTGGCGGGAAAAGACCTGAATGTCGATGACAAAATCGCGCTGGATGCCGGAATCATGGGAAAATCCAGTCAGGAACATTCCCCTTTCAACCGGCTGTTCTTCGGCGACGGCGGCGTGACTGTGGCACTGGGCTGGCAGGGACGCTGGAAAATGGATTATTCCGTTCGAGCCGACCTTTCCGGCGTGCCGGTCACCCGTCTGCGCGCCGGCCAGTATGTCTTTGCCGCCAAACTCAAGCCGGGAGAAGAGGTTCGCACTCCGCGGGTGACGCTGATAAAATACGGCTCGCGCGACCGCTTCCACGCGGTCAACATGTGGCGGCGCTGGTTCTTCGACTGCGCATTCCACCGCTATAAAGGAGAAATCGTCAAACCGACTCTGATTCTGGCCGACGGCTGCCTGCCGAGCGATATGCGCCGTACGGAAAAAATGCTGCTTGACCAGATTGAGAAATTCAACAACAACGCCGGCACGAATTATCTGACCAACATCTGGCTCGACGCCGGCTGGTATCAGCTGAAAGACGGCAAAAACATCACCCGCTGGGAGGAAACCGGCACCTGGAAAATGGACAACAACCGATTCCCCACCGGCATGCGCGCCGTTTCCGACGCAATGAACGCCAAGGGCGGCTTTACAAACTTGTGGTTTGAACCGGAACGCATCGCCCGCGGCACCGAACTGTTCGACAATGAAGAATGGACTCTCGCCCACCCGGAACACCCCAACACCAAACTTTTGAATTTCGGACTCAAACCGGTTCAGGACTGGTGGCTGAAAACCGTTGACGACATCATGACCCGCGGCGGAATTTCGATGTATCGTCAGGATTTTAACTTTTGGGTGTACTCCTATTACCTGCTCGGCGATGCCACCCAGGGAGACGATCGCGCCGGCATCACCGAAAATCTTCATATCAAAGGATTGACGGAATTCTACCATAAACTGCTCGCCCGCCACCCGCAGATGCCGCTCGACATGTGCGCCTCCGGCGGCCAGCGCAACGACATGGACGTTCTGCGCATTTCCGAGATATTCACCGAAACCGACCACCCACAGTCCGATTCGATTCAAATGCAGACCCGCCGACTGGAATTTTATGCATGGACTTCACTGGTCTGCGGCGGCAATCCAGTGAACACCCGATATGGCCGGCTCTCCAGTCTCGGATACAACATGACACTGCTCGCTCCGGCCGACACCGCGATCTGGGAACAGGTGAACTATCTGTTCTTGTGCGACTATTATCCGCTTACGGAATGGACCATGTCGCCATCCGCCTGGTGTGGCTGGGAATTTTATGATACCTCGTTCAATGAGGGATTCGCACAATTCGTCCGCCGTCCCGATGCGCCGGATGCGGAGCGGACTTTCAAACTGCACGGACTGAATGCCGACCGCACCTACATTGTCCGCGAACTTTTTTCCGCCGTCGAAACCGAGCGCTCCGGGGCCTCGCTGATGCACGAAGGGCTGAAGGTCATTCTTCCTCCCGGAGACGGAGTCATATACAAGTTGGTTGAAAAATAAAAAAGGATTCGCATGACGGACAACGACGCCGATAACATCGCGGATTGCCGTTGCTCGTCCGAAAAATAAATATTCGATTCAACAATGCATTCAGGCAGTATGTAAAGACGAGATCAGGTCATCTTTCATAAATCGTTTTACATATATAGTCATAATACGGTTGCGCCGCATTAAAAATGACAAAAAAATACGAGGAAACATTGTTTTTACTATTGACTTTTATTTTTTCGCATGTTAGAATAGTTCCACAATAATTTTATGATGGACTTTTTAATTGTTGCAGCATTCATATAAAACGTTACAAAAAAAGAATCCGCAAACCTATGAAAGGATCGGGCGAAAAAAATGGCTTACACAAATCCAGTGGAAAACAAGACCGTAACCGGTGAAATCATCGATTCAGGCACACAGGTGATCGGAGTTGGCGGCAATGCGGTATCCTGCGAACTTCTGACAGGCGCGGGGCAGCGGATCACCTCCGGCGGTGTTGCGACCGGCACGTTCGGCGACGGCACCATCGAAGTGGCCGGAGGAACCGCAACCAATATCGTCCTCTCCGGCGGCGTCATCTACGGCACCGGCAACATCGACGGAATTGCCCTTTACGACGAAGCATGGGCTCAGTTTAAAAGCAATGTCAAAAACGTTTCGGCTTTCGACTACGCGAAGTACGAAATCATGGACGGCGTGGCCGCCAACATGTTGATCGACGCGTCCGGCTATGACCCGGCGGTCGATGACGGAGCCATGGCGCTGGTCATGCGCAACGGCGGCGGCGGCGCTCCGGCCATTTACAATCTGACGCTTCAGAACGGCGGTTCAGCGCACGTTTACGACGGCGGACTGGTTTCCGGCTGCACCGTGAAAAACGGCGGTGTACTGTATATGATTGATCGCGATCTTACCGGCATTGCCTACGACTGGCTCGGCAATCAGGTTGCGATGGACGGAACGGTTCAGAGCTGTACGGTTGAAGCCGGCGGTACATTGTACATCGGCGGTTCGGCCGCCACCATTCAGAACGCGACCATTAAATACGGCGCAAATGTTGACGGGTTCAGTGTTTCTCAAAAGCTGATTGGAGTGAAGGTCTACGTCACCGCTACCACCTACAAGACCTACACCTACACCGGCGCGGGCAACAACAT
>JAEWSS010000243.1 GCA_023459755.1 Verrucomicrobiota bacterium
CACCAGCGGCAGTGAAAGATATTCCCGAAGCAGACCGTCCACCCGGAGACGAACCACGGTGCGATCCTCGTCCGGTTCAACGTGAATATCGCTGGCCTTCTGCTCCACCGCCGCCATCAATATGTCATTGACCAGCCGCACGGTGCGGGCTTCGCCGGCCATGCTGCGCAGCGTTTCCTCCAGATCGGATTCGGAAACGGATGAGGCGGAGTTGTCTTCGCCGTTTTCGCCGTCCGCGTCCCCCGGCGTCCTCAACTGTTCGATTGCGTTTCGCCGCAACAAATAGCATTCAGGAACCAGATTGAGCAGTTTTCTCATTAAGTAGACGTGACTGTCCAGCCGGTACGGATCGCTGACCAGCAGCACCGCCGAAAAATTGGCGCGACGGCCGACGGCGATGTTCCACGCCGAACAATAATTCTCTGGAACCTCCGGAATCGGTGCAAGATGTTTGAACTCGCTTTCCTCGGCAATCGGCACGCCGGAGGCCAGACTGTAGGCCTGGAGCAGTTCGTTTTCCGCAAAGACGCCGGAGGTTACCAGCTCCCAGTCCAGTTTGCCGCGGTCGGCGGTGGCCGCCGCTCTGCCGGCGTATTCCGGATAGATCGCCGAGAGCTGTTCAACAATCCTTTTTTCATTGACCGCCATCTCGGAGTCACTCCCCTTCCGCGGCCGGAACGAACCCGGCTTCCGGCTTGTCCGCGTCGGCTTCCGGAGCGTTTTCCGCCGTACTTTCGGGTGCGTCGGCGACAACGTCGGCAATCGGGGTCGGCGCAAAGGTGTCGCCGTCGGCTTCGGTCGCTTCCTGCGGCTTCATATATTCCAGAAGATCGGTGCGCATCTGCTCGTCCGGAGTGGCGTCCGAGGGTTTCACGATCACGCCGCCGCGATCGCTGAACTCGCCGCGCCGCGTCTGATACGGCTTATAGACGTTGTTTTCAAATACGTTGATTTCGCGCAGCGAATCGCTGTAACGCCGAATCATTTCCTCCAGCGAAGTGCGCTCGTTCACCGCGGTGGCGGTGATCAGCACCAGAATCTCGGTGCGCTCGGTGCTGCGTGACGAATTGCCGACCAGCCAGTTGAGCATCGGTATTTCGGAAATCATCGGAATGCTGTCCAGCGACTCCTCCTTGCGGTCGCGAATCAGACCGCCCATCACGATGGTCGAGCCGGAACGCAAAGACAAATTGGTCGAAAGCAGATCCTGTTTAATGATCGGGGTGGAAACTCCGCCCAGCGTATTGGCCAATGCGTCGGAAATCGTCTGCGATATTTGGAGCGAGATCAGGCCGCCTTCGCTGATCGTCGGCGTAACGTCCAGGATAATACCGGTGTCCTCGTATTTATAGTTCTGCACCAGAGAGGTATTGGTTCCGGTGGAGCTTGAGGTGTCGGTCAGCTGGGAGTTGATGATCGGAACCTTTTTGCCGACGTTGACAGTCGATTTGTACTGACTGCGCGCCATAATCTGCGGACTGGAGATCACGTTAAGTTTGCTTTTTCCGGCCAGCGCCTTGACATAGAGAAACTTTTCATTCGGATTGTTCGGATCGAATACATGGATATTGCCGCCGAACTGATTGTCCGCTCCCGGCTTAAGGTCGGAATAATCGGTGCCGAAATTCATTTTTTCGCCGTTGACGGTGGTTTGCGTGTTCCACTCCACGCCGAAACTGTTTTTGTCGGTGAGTTCGATCTCCACCACCATGACCTGAAGCATAACCTGCGGCGGAATCGAATCGAGCCGGTCAAGCAGTGCGCGGATAATCCCGTAAACCCGCTGAGTGGTCATTATCACCAACCGGTTGTATTCGAGGTTGGCCGAAATTCTGACCGGATATTCAAACACCGAGTTCGGAGCCGCCACCACCTTGTCGGTGTTCGGAGCCGCCACGCCGTTGACGTTTTTCACGTTGCCGCCTTTGGACGGGATAACGATGCCCACCATGTTCGGGAACAGAACCGAAAACTCGGCCAGCAGCTGCTCGGCGTCGCCGTTGACTACTTTATATATGTAGGCGTTGTTCTTTTCTTCGGCGTCGGTACGGTTCAGAATGTTGACCCAACTGCGCAGTTCAACCAACGGTTCAATCGCGCTGGCGGAGGCGATCAACACCTGAAGCCGGTCCAGACTTACCAGATGAATCGCGCCGGGCTGACTGTCCACGTTGCCCACGTCGGTGACCGCGAATCCCAGTACCGGCATAATCTGCTTAAGTTCGCCAACAATCTTGCGCGACGAAACCTGATTGCACTGCATAACCACCCGATACCAGCCCTGCTTGTAATTTTTGTCCAGCTCGGCGATGATCTCCAGCACCCGGTTGATGTTGGCCGGAGTGTCGATCAGCAGCAGTGAATTGTTCTGCCCCAGAACCTTGCAGGTGGCTTCGTTGGAAAGGAACGGCTTGAGTTGTTCCATGATATTGGTCGCCGGAACATACTTCATCCGCACGGTGCGGAGCATCACGCTGCTGCCCTCTTCAAGGATTTGGCGCTCGCGAGCCACCTGATTAAGCGGACGGATATAAAGCACGCCGTCGCGGAAATCGCAGTAGGCGTTGCACATCCAGAGCAAATGGTTGAACAGTTCCCACGCCTCGACGGCTGAAAATTCCGCATGCAGCGACATCGACACCGTTCCGGAGACACCGGTTTCGACCGTGTAATTGAATTTCATATCTCCGGCAAAACGGGCGACGATGGTCATGACGTTCAAATTGTCGGCGTCGAGGTCGATTCTGAGACGCTCGTTCGGATTTCGGTTTGGGAAAACCTGCGAAAAATCGGCGCCGCTTTTTTCCTCAACCCGACTCAGCCCGTCGCCGGAACCGGTTTTAGGCAGATTGTCGTCGGTGATGGTAATGTCCTGATACGCCGGTTCGGTGACCACGTCCTTGGTGCGGTCGGAGGTTCCGCCGTCGCCGATCGCCGGACGCTGGTTGCGAATCGGCGTTTCCCCGATGATGCCGAACGGCGACGGTTTCAGCGTATTGTCCGCGTTCGATTTTTCATCGGCTTCGTGGTTAAGCAGCCAATCGGCGCTGCATCCGCCAAAAAGTCCGGCGCAGGCGCATGTCATTATCACTTTTGCAATTTTTCGCAGCAACACTTTGTCCTCCGGTTATGTTTTAGGCCGTCACCGCGGCGTCGATATTTTTATTCTGTCCCGCATACTGTCCTGCGGAAGTCTTATTTCAAACAATCCGTCCGGCTTGCGAACGACCGCCGAACTTTCACGAACCTCCACCACCGTAACATCCTTCATCAGCGTACCGCCGGCACCGAGAATCATGCCCGGCGTCACATTGCGGTCGGCTCCGGCCGGAATAAAAACTCCGGTGCGTCCGCCTTCGCGCCCCATAACCGCAACCAGTTCAAACGGCGGAGCCTTGTCGGTCCACGGCTCGGCCGCCTGAGGCGCACTCTGACCGCGGCGCGGCGAAAACAGATCCTTCTGCACAATCAGATCGCTCCAGGTGCGCAACTGTTCCAGACTGACCACACCGTCGCCGCCGATGCGGTGATGAATCTGCGACTCATCGGTTTGCAGCGGCTTGCCGAAGTCGTGAAAAAACAACATCAGGCAAAACACCAGCAGCATTCCGGCCAGTGCCGCCTGCAGCAGCAGCAAAACGTTACGCATCTGTGTTCCCCCAATATCCGGTCAGCGCCGAGCGGCTGGTCACCACAATGACCTTGAGTTTTCCGCCCAACACGACCTTGCCGCCGGAAGGCTTCAAAGAAATACTGTCCCAGAAAAATTTCGGCTGCGAAAGCGACAGCGCGATCACAAAGCGGCAGACGTCGCCCAGCGACGCCGGATCGGCGTTGACGTCCACCTCATAACCGATCACCCCGTCCGCAAGTTGAACGTCCTTCAGGTTTCCGGTGGTTCGCAGATTGATCGAACATTCCGCCGAAATCGTCTCCAGCTTCTGGAGCACCGCCAGCCGCGGGTCCTCGGCGGAGTTGAAACTCCACACATCGTTGCGGCGCACCGACCTCATCTGCGCGGTAATCAAATCGGCCTGTTCTTCAGCCAGCTGCGCCCGCAGGTTTTCATATTCGCGCATTCTGAGCCGGTAGTTCCGCAGGTCGGGAACCGCGCTGCGCCAGTCGATATTCAACAGCAGCAGCACAAAAAGCACCAGCACCAGCCCGGCCAGCACAATCACCTTGTTGCGATTGTCCGGATTGTGGAGTTCGGAGTGAAGTTTTTTCAGCCCGTTCAGCTTCATTTGGCCGCCGCCCCCCCTCCGGCCGCGCCGACGGTGCGGGTCCACACCACCTGAGCGGTCGAAGTTTTATTGTCGGCGTTCTGGGTGGTCTTGGTATCTTCGGCCAGTTTATAATTTGGAATGGAACCGAGCAGGTCGAGCAGCGCGATGCGTTCGCCGGCGTAAATGATGGTTACGCTGACCTTGCCGGCGGCACAGGCGAATCCGGTGACATACATATTGTCCGGCAGAACTGATGTCAGCCGATAAAGGAAGCCGAGAATTTCGGCGTCGGGAGTGATATTTTCACAAAATTTGCGCAGAATAAGCTGACGGCGGTCGATCGTGGCGCGTTCTTTCCGGACCGCGTCAAGCTCACGCTGCACCTCCACCACCTTCGCGGCGGTCTCCAGCACCAGATCGCGCTCCTGAATCCACGCCTTGACCAGCAGTGCGGAAATCACCAGCAGGCTGAGTCCGCCGAGATAAATGATGTTGTGACGATAACGCCGAAAACGACGGCGGACCAGATCGTGCGGCAGCAGCGCCGCACCGCGGCCGCGGACGGCGGAATCGCGCAGCAGGGCCGCGCCGAGCAGCACCGCGGTGGGATACGCGCCGGACATCGGCAGATCGCCGGTGGAAAGGTTCAGTTTTTCGGCCAGATCGCCGAGCCGGGTCAGCGCCGGAGACTGCGCATAGCCGGAAAGCATTGCCGCTTCGCGCAGACCGGACTGACCGGCCGGCTTGAACACGCAGTCCGGTTCCACAAACGGCATATACATTTCCATGCGGTCGAATTCGGGGCCGACCGCCATAAACGGATGAAGCAAAATGTCGGCGCGGACTCCGGCGTCTCTGATTTCGGCGAGCAGTGATTCAAGTCTGGCGCGGTTTACCGCCATGATCCGCACCCGCGCCCGGCCGTCGGGCAAAGTGCCGAGGCGGAGAAAAGTGTGGATGCAGTTTTCCGACGGCTCCGGCAGCGCTTCCGCAAGTTCGAAATTGAGAGCCTGTTCAAGCTCGCTGTCCGGCAGCGGCGGCATCGCCCGCTCAAAGACCACACACTCCGGCATATATCCGCCCAGAGCAAGAAATTCATCCTCGTCCAACTGAATATCGTTGAGCAGCAGCCGAAGCCGGTCCCCCAGCGCAAGCGACCCGGCGGAATTCGAGCGGTGTTCGAGCATAAAAAGCCGTCCGCCGCGCCGCTCCTCCAGCCGCACCGCATAGACTCTGAACTGGTGGTCCCAGCTGATTGCCCAGCATCTTTTGCTCATAAACTCCGTGTCCCGTTATTCTTCGTTTTATGTAATATATACATTTTTTCCACCGCCGCAAGCCGCCGTCCGGCAAATTAACTGTATATTTTTGATATTAGACCTTCCTCTTCCGGTTTTTGTTCGTTTGAAAACAAGGGTTCGCGGTGTTATATTAGGCCATCATGGAAAACCGCGAACTTGAAAATCTGACGCTCAAACAACTTACCGCCGAAATCGAACATCACAACCGGCTGTACTGGGAACTGCACACTCCGGAAATCAGCGATGACCGGTACGACGCATTGCTGATCGAACTGCGCCGCCGCGTTCCAGACCATCCACTGCTGGAGGCGGTTCACGCGGTGAACGCCGAAACCTCCGGCGGAAAGATCAAACTGGCCGAGCCGATGCTGTCGCTTGACAAGGCGTACAGTCTGGAAGAAGTGATTGCATGGGCAAAAAAATGCGCCCGCGACGAACATGAGCCGCTGCTGGTTCAACCGAAATATGACGGCATCTCGGCCTACTTCGACGGCCGCATCCTCGCCACCCGCGGCGACGGAACCTACGGCGAGGACATCACCGACAAGATCCCGCTGATCGAACTTGAGGCTCCCGGCTATACCGGAAAGCTCGACCGGCCGGCGCGCGGCGAACTGGTGATCCGCGATGACGATTTCGCCACGCTTTACCGCCATATTGTCAAACGCGGCGGCGGCTCATACAAAAACTCCCGCAACGCGGTAGCCGGAATCATGGGGCTGAAAGACATTTCCGATATGGTGCGCCAGCACGCAAAAATCACGCTGGCGGACTACGGGCTGAAGTCGCACAAAATAAATCTGGACGAGCTGACGGCAAACTTTGCCGACCTGGTGGCGGAAGTCGAAGCACTCCCCTACCCGACCGACGGCGTGGTGTTTAAATTGGCCGACGCCGAATACTCCGATTCGCTCGGCGCCACCAGTCACCATCCGCGCGGCCAGATCGCCTTCAAATTTTCCGGAATAAGACGCGAAACCGAACTGCTCGGCGTAGAGTGGAGTTTCGGAAAAAGCGCTCTGACTCCGGTGGCCGAACTTTCGCCGGTCGAGATCGGCGGCGTGACCATCAAACGGGCCACACTCCACAACGCGCAGAACGTGATCGACATGGACCTTCAACTCCACGATGTCGTCACGGTCGAACGCGCCGGCGACGTGATTCCATATATTGTCAGCCGCGAGGAGGGGGAAAACCGGCAGAGTTTCATGATCGAAAACTGTCCCGGCTGCGGTGCAAAGCTGGTGCGCAAGGGGCCGGAATTGTGCTGCGTCAACCCGGAATGTTTTGAGACCAATCTCCAGAAACTGGCCGACGCGGTTAAAAATTTCGGCATCGAACGGCTCGGCGAACCGACGCTGCGCAAAATGATGACGTCGCTTAAGGTGCGCACTTTGGCCGACATTTTCCGGCTGAACAAAACCGAAATCATGAAACTGGACAGTTTTGCCGACAAGTCGGCCGACAATCTCGCGTCCGAAATCGAAAGCGCCCGCACCGCGCCGGACTACCGTTTTCTCGCCGCGCTGAACATCCCGCACATCGGGTTGAACGTGGCAAAAATGCTGCTGCGCCATTATCCGCTCGAAAAATTGTCCGAACTAACGTCGGACGAGCTGAAAACCGTTCCGTCGATCGGAGACGAACGCGCACGCGCGGTCTCCGAAGTTCTCCATGCCGACGCGCCGCTGATCGCCGAGCTGCTTGCGGCGGTTGACCTGAAACGCACCCCGTTGCAGTCTGCGGCATCCGCCCGGCCCACCATTTGTTTCACAGGAAAAATGCCGGAAAAGCGTTCGTTTTATGAGGAATTGGCCGCCCGGCACGGCTACGAGGCCGCCGACTCGGTGACCTCCGGATTGTCACTTTTAGTAACCGACGACATCGAAAGCAAAAGCTCAAAAACCGTCAAGGCGAAAAAGCTCGGAGTCAAAATCATGGAGCTTCCGGAGTTCCTCGCATCACTCGAAGCCGGCTCCTCCGGTGAACCGCCGCAGAACGACGAAGCGGCCGACGCCGACTCATCGTCGGCCGCGGAACCGGAGCAGACCGCCAACCCCATTGAAACGAAAACCCCGGAAAAAGCGCCGGACTCGGAGCAGGAACACGCCGACACCGTTCAAAAAGACGGAAGCGCGGAGCAACTTGAACTTTTTTAAAAAAAAATCGCAGCCGCCATTTGCAATTTGAGGGAAAAGGATTATCTTAATAGCACAGTGCCGGGTTAGCTCAGTCGGTAGAGCAGTGGAATCATAATCCACGTGTCATTGGTTCAAATCCAATACCCGGTACCATTTTTTATCTTCAGGAACGGAGTTCTTTTATGCCCACCATAAAACTTTATCACTCCGCCCGGCATCCCAACTTCGGAGACGCCGCCTGCCCGTTATTGATCGAACGGCTGTTCAACTGCAAAGTCGAGCACGCCCATTACCGGGACGCCGAGCTTTTCGCCATCGGCAGCATCCTCGGCAAAATTGCACCAGACCGTCATAACTTTTTGAAGTCGCTGTTGAAACCGCTGCTGCCGGAGATCATGGTCTGGGGATCGGGATTTATGTATCCGCCTAAGGCCGGAGTGGTTCCGGTGCGCCGGTTCAAGGTGGCCGCACTGCGCGGCGAACGCTCAAAAGCCGAGCTGGAACGGGTGACCGGAATAAAATTCCAGGTGCCGACCGGCGACGCGGGGCTGCTGTTCAACCGCCTGCTTGACGCTCCGGTTGAAAAAAAATACACGCTCGGAGTAATTCCACACTACCGCGAACTCGGTATGGCGGAATATGAACATATCGCCGCCGCCGTTCCCGGAGCAAAAATCATCAGCGTACTCGACCCGGTGGAAAAGATCATCCGCGAAATCGCCGAATGCGAAACGGTGGTCTCATCGTCGCTGCACGGTCTGATCGCCGCGGATGCGCTGAACGTTCCCAACCGGCGCCTCCGGCATTCCGGCAAAGTGCGCGGCGGCGACTTCAAGTATGATGACTATTATTCGGCGTTCCCGGTTTCGCCCGGTGCGCCGCTGGAGCTGGACGACGCGGTAAAAAATCCCCCCTCACCCGCCGAAATCGCCGAAAAATACAAAATCACTCAGTCCATGGTGGATGAGATCCGTGCCGGGCTGATCGCCGCCTGGCCGTTCAAATGAAAACCGCGGCGCTAACCGTCGCTTTTTTTATGACGATTGTTTCGACGGCAAACGCCGTTGAGCCGCTTGCGGACTGCTCGTCGCAAATTCAGGATCGGCTGGACGCCGCGGTGGGTGACATCTTCAAAGACACCGGCATCCCGGACGGCGTTGGAGCCTATTGTTTTTTCAGCATGCGCGGCGCCGAACTGTCGCTGCGTTCCGGACGCATTGCGGAGTGCGGTCCCGATCACTTCTTCCGCATCGCCAGCGGAACAAAAATGTTTACCGCCGCCGCCGCCGCAATGCTGATCGCCGACGGCAAATTCGCGCTGGACGACCGGATTACACCGCTGATTCCGCCGGATTACGACATTCCGGACGGCGACCGCATCACCGTCCACATGCTTTTGAATCACAAAAGCGGCATCTTCGACCCGACCAACTCGGAAATTCCGGCCGACGCCGCAGCGCCGTGCGCCGGTAAAGATTACACCGACTTCATTCAGGAATCCGATCCGGCGCACGACTTCACCTGCGACGAATTTTTTAAGCTGATCGGTCAACTGCGTCTCCAGACCGGAGCGCCGGGCCGCGGCAACTACTGCAACATGAACTACGCGCTGCTGAACAAAATAATCGAACGCGCAACCGGAAAAACCGCCGAACGCTACATTGAAGAAACGCTGATCGTCCCGTTTGGATTGGCGTCCACCTACTTCCCGTCCGGCGGGGGCGACCGCGACCTGGCCGAGCCGTTCATTCGCGGTTTCAAATGGCGCGACCGCGCCGCCGGCAGCACAACCGACGCCACCCGGCGCAATCCAACTGTGTTCATCGGCTCCGGAAATATCGTCTCCACTCCGCGCGACATGACGCGGTTTGTCCGAAAGCTGTTCAACCGCGGTCCGGGCTGCACCATGCTGCCGCCGCCGGGTGAAGGCTACGGACTCGGCATCATGAGCAAAGGTTCCGGCTTCGGCAACAACGGCGCATTCAACGGCTATTATTCCATGATGTTCTACAATCCGGAACTCGATCTGGCGTGGTGCATCGTAATCAATCTCTGCGACTTTTCCGGAGATTTCGGATTTCAAGTCAACCGGATGACGGAATTTCAGAATGAAGCGGCAGCCATCGTGAAAACCGCGGTGGAAAACAGCAATACCAGTCGGCGTTGACCCGGAACCGTCACTTGAGGTTTTGCCACCAGCGGCCGGACGAAGGGGAATTGAGGTCGAGTTTTTCGCCGATCATCGGTGTAACAAGCTCCACGCCTTCGCGGTCGGCGGCCTCCGACACCATTTTGATCGACTCATTCCACGGGTGATTGGCCAGATTGAACACCGCCCAATGCACCGGAATCATTTTTTCGCCGCGCAGGTCGCGCACCGCCCGTACCGCGTCATCGGGAAAAATGTGGTTGTTTCTCCAGTTTTCATTCCAGGCGTCGATTTCCATAAACACATAGTCGAACGGGCCGTCCGACTCGCCGATCTGACTGAAATGCCGGCCGTAACCGCCGTCGCCGGATATGAACATTTTCCTGCCGCCGGCGGAAACGATGAACGACGCCCACAGCGTCCGGCCGCGATCGTCAAACGTCCGCCCGGAAAAATGCCGCGCCTCGCGCGCCGCCACCACCACGCCGCCGACCACCAGACTCTCCCCCCAGTTCAACTCATGGATTTTGTCCGGGTTGATCAGCCAGCCGCGCAGACGCGCGCCAACCCCGAGCGGACAAATAAATTCAGTATCCGAGCCTCGCAGCATGGCAATGGTCGGATATTCAAGATGATCGTAATGGTCGTGGGTGAGGATTACAAAATCAAGTTTCGGCAGATCGCGCCGCGCCAGCGGCGGATCAACGTAACGCCGCACCGCAAACGGGATCGGCGCCGCGTTGCCGAACACCGGATCGACCATGAATCTGGCGCCGTTCAGCTCGAACAACAGCGACGAATGGCCGAACCAGCGCACCGAAGCCGCGTCCTTTTCCGGCGCGGCGGCAAAATCGGACGGAGAAATTTTAAGCGTCGGGATCGCCTGTTCCGGTGCATTGTCGGCAAAAATCATCCGCCATATTTTCGGACGCTTTCCGGCGGCGGCGCCGCCTTCGCGCCGTTCCGAAGGCTCGGTGTTGTGAAATTTTCCGTCCGCGTAGTTCGGCAGTCCGGCAAATTCGGCGGCGGCCTCGGCGGACGGCGTTTCGCCCAGCTCGCGCCAGACCTCCATGCAGAGTATCCCGACAATAAACAGCAGTACTCCGACAATGGCAAAAACTGTTTTCAGAATCTTTTTGGTCTTGATTTTCATAGTGTCTTTTACAATACCACGCAAAACCGTTCAAATCAAATCCGACGGCTTGAAAACCATCGTTTCAAGTGATAATTTATCATTCATTATGTTGAAAAAGCGCAAAACAGGGGAAACAATTTTTAATGAAGATCGCAGTCTGCATCAAACAGGTACCCGGTACAACACAGGTCGAGATCGATCAGGACACCGGCACGCTTAAACGCGACGGCGTACCCGCAAAAATGAATCCGTTCGACCTCTACGCCATCGAAACCGCCATGCGGATAAAGGAGGCGACCAATGCCGAACTCACCGCATTCACCATGGGGCCGCCGCAGGCCGAAGCCGTGCTGCGCGAAGCGTTTATGATGGGGGCCGATCGCGCCGTCCTGATCTCCGACCGTCGCTTCGGAGGTGCCGACGTATTGGCCACCGGCTACACGATCAGTCAGGGACTGCGGGCCGCCGGCGATTTCGATTTGATTGTCTGCGGACGGCAGACCACCGACGGCGACACCGCTCAAGTCGGCGCCGAACTCGCGGAGTTTCTCGGCATTCCGCACGTCACCAACGTCTGCGCGATTTGCGAAATCGCAACGGATGCGATTGTTGCGGACATCGACTGGCCGCTTCAGACCGCCCGCTGCCGCCTGCCGTTTCCATGTCTGATCACGGTGGACAAAAATATTTTTGAACCGCGGCTGCCGTCGTTCAAACTGAAAATGTCCACCGCCGACCGGCCGATCATCCGGATCGGACTGGACGATCTGCCGGACAGGGACGAAAAACACTACGGACTTTCCGGCTCCCCCACCCGCGTCAAACGGATTTTTCCGCCTGACGCCAAAAACGGACACGAAGTATGGAGCGCCGCCGACAATCCGGCGGAAAAACTGCACACCCTGTTGGCCGACCGCAAATTTCTTCAGCAACTTTAAGGTGCATCCATCATGCCTGCTCATATTGCAATAATTCAGGAAAAAGTCCGTGATCCGGAAAAACTCGCCGCGCTCTGCCCGTTCGGGGCGATCGAATCCAGCAACGGGAAACTTGAAATCAACGCCGGATGCCGGATGTGCCGCATCTGCGTAAAAAACGGCGGCGGCGCGTTTGTGCTGACAGAAGACGACTCCGAACCGAAAATTGACAAATCGCAATGGCGCGGTGTGGCGG
>JAEWSS010000244.1 GCA_023459755.1 Verrucomicrobiota bacterium
CGGCACCGTCAACCCCGCGGCGGTGACCGCTTCAACCACCGTCACTTTCGGCTGGCCCAAGATCGGTCTCACACTGGGCGACGCCGGCAAATACTGCGGTCCGATCCGGGTGATTCCGCTGTCGATCCCGGCTCCGGATCACGACGGACCGGCGATGTTCACCGGGATTGACGCGGCGAAATTCATCGTGATGCTACCCCACGAGTCGCATAAAAACTCGCGGGGCCGGGTGGCGGTGATCGGCGGCAGTCCGGCATATATGGGCGCCCCGCAGCTCGCGGCGATCGCGGCGCTGCGCTCCGGCGCCGGACTGGTGCAGATGGCGGCGGCTCCCGGCATGAACACCCGTCTGCCGCTGGCGATGGTGCTGCGCAATGTGGACGAAAATTTTGCCGGAGCACCGGAAATCGTGGAAAATTCGGATGTGGCGGTAGTGGGTCCGGGCTGGGTCGGCCCGCGTCAGGCGGTATTCCGAAAAATTCTTGAACTCGACCGGCCGCTGGTGCTCGACGCCGAAGCGCTGAACATGATCGCCGCCGATCCCGAACTGCTCCGCGCGCGGTATGACGGCGCCACCACGGTGCTCACGCCGCATCCCGGAGAAATCCGGCGGCTTCAGACCGCATTCAACCAGAATCCGGACACCGACAAAACCGTTCAGGCGCTCTCTCTGGCCAAGGCTTCCGGTGCGATCGTAGTTCTTAAATGCGCCAAAACCGTGGTTGCCCATCCGGACGGACGACTGAGCGTGAACTCCTCCGGCTGTCCGGCGCTGGCCACCGCCGGTTCGGGCGATGTGTTGACCGGAGTGATCGCCGCCATGATCGGCCGCGAGGCGCCGGAACGCCATTTTGACGCGGTTTGCACCGCGGTCTATCTGCACGGCATCGCCGGAGAACTGCATCCGGCCGCCATGCGTTCGGTGATCGCCGACGACATGCCGGAACTGGTGGCCGAGGCAATGCGTCTGATCTCGCCGCTGGCCTGAGAATCGATATTTTTCCGGGTTGCCGCCGTCCCGTGTTGATTTTTTGCCGGCATTATGCTATATTGCTTATTGACAATCAAATGCATAACCCCAAAAAAACACCGGAACGGCAAAAATGCAGAAAGACGAAGCGGAATATCTCAGCGGCGCATTGAACGATTCAACCGTAAAAGCGGCAGCGCTGGTGGTTTCCTCCGGCGAAACGCTGAACACCGGAGCCGGAAAATTTTCCGATGTTCTGGTGCTTGCCGGCGGCACGCTGAAAATCGACGGCGCGGCCGAAATGAACGGCCTGACCGTGGAGAACGGGGCAACTCTCGACTGGACTGATCTGCTCGCCGGAACGGTGATCGTCAACGCGACCGTTGCCGGTCAGAAATCAACGTTTTCCGCGATCGACAATGTGGTTTCCGACTACACCAAGACGGGCGGCGCCCTGTATATCGGCGACGGCGTGACGGTGCGCAATCTTGAATTGCTGAATCTTGACTACGACTCGTTTTCCTGCGGCGCCGGAGCGGTCATCGACGGCCTGACCCTTAACTGCGCCGACTTCGGCAACAACGCCGTTGCTCCCGAGTCCGCCTCAAACATCACCCTGATCGACGGCTGGACGGCATGGGGCAGCGACATAACCAATCTCACCATCAGCCAAAAAGAGGGCGGCTACGCCTATTTGAGCACCTCCGGCGGCGGCACGGTCGAAAATCCCGGCAACATCATCACGCTCGACGGCGTAAATCTGACCTCCGGCGCGCTGTATCTCGGCGAAGTCAACGTCGGCGGAACCTGGGACTTCAACCGCTCGAACAACATCGCCATAGTCAACAATATGAAAATGTCCGGCGGCACGCTGTTTTTCCGCAACGGCATGATAAACAATCTGGACATGACCGGCGGCACCATTGTCCTGGCCGACCGCGGACTTTTCATCAAGGGCGAAGCCCCGATTTACGACCTTGTCGGCGACGTCCGACTGTGCAACGCCACAGTCAACCGCGGCGGCACCGTCGTGCGCCCGGACGGAACCAAGACCACCGCCGCCAATGTCGATATAACCCTCAGCAAACTGGTCTCCAGATTCGAGCTGAACAACGCAAAGATCAACACCAACATCGTCCAGTCCGCCGACAACGCGGCCACCGCCTATATCAGCGGCGCCGGAACAACGTTCGGAACCGGATTTAAGCTGAAGACCTCAACCGTTGTGTTCGACCTGAACCGCGAGTGGTTCACCGAAGGCTGCATGATCGACACGCTCAACTCCACCGACGCCTCCGAATACCGCATTTCCGGGCGACTGTCGCAGGGGGAATACACGCTCTGCGAAGTCGGCGCACTGGGCAGCGATCTGGTCATCACCCAGGCTCTGCTGGACGAAACACCGTACAATCTCAAATATAAACTGGCCGGACCGATGCCGGAGGTGGACTACATCACCATTCACAACACCGCGAACTCCGCTCCCGCCATGAACGAACGCAATTACCTGAACAACCGGCAGGACAATCAGTACATTTCCTTCCATTTCGCGGTTGACGAGACTCAGGCGGTGCAGATCATGCCGCTCAACGTTCACGGCTGGCACGCCGGCGACGGCCGCGGCGACGGCAACATGAAAAGCATCGGCGTGGAAATCTGCCGCAGTACCGTTTACAACAGCGACATCTATTACCG
>JAEWSS010000245.1 GCA_023459755.1 Verrucomicrobiota bacterium
AGAATGTTGTATGAAAAATGCGAAATTTGCGGCCGCCGCTCTGGCAATGCTGACCCTTGTCGGCTGCGGCGACGGCGGAAACGGGAACGATTCCGCCGCATTGAACGGCGCCGGTGCGTCGTTTCCGGCTCCGGTCTATCAGGCGTGGAGTTACGCCTATTCCAACACCGACGGCAATCCGGCGGTCAATTATCAGAGCGTCGGCTCCGGTGCCGGAATCTCCCAGTTGAAGGCCGGAACGGTGGATTTTGCCGGGACTGACGATCCGTTGAGCGCGGCCGCCGCCGCCGAAGCCGGTCTGGAACAGTTTCCGATGCTGGCCGGCGGAGTGGTGGTGATCGTCAATCTTCCCGGTGTGCCGGACGGCGGACTGCGGCTGAGCCGCCGGGTTCTGGCCGGAATGTTTCTCGGCAATATCACGCGGTGGAGCGATCCGGAGATCGCCGCGGATAATCCCGGAATGGTTCTGCCGGATATTCCGGTTTCGGTGGTGCATCGCGCCGACGCCAGCGGAACCAGTTCAATTTTCACCGATTATCTGTCGAAGGTGTCGCCGGAATGGAGTGAACGAGTCGGTTCCGGGCCGTCGGTCAAATGGCCGGTCGGCGTCGGCGGTCAGAAAAATCCCGGAGTCTGCAACAGCGTAGCCAGAATTCGCGGCGCAGTCGGCTACACCGAATACACTTACGCGGCCGAGGCCGGACTGAATATGGCGATGCTGGAAACTCACGACGGCGAGTTTGTCAAACCGACGGTCGAGGCATTTTCCGCCGCCGTGGCCGCCGCCGACTGGCTGAACGCTCCCGGATTCGCCGTTATGCCCAACGATCTGCCCGGCGCCGGCGTATGGCCGATCACCGGCGTAACCTATATCGTTTTTTCCAAGGCGGCGCCGCCTGAAAAAAGAAGCGGGATGATCGACTATTTCCGCTGGTGCATGACCGATGGCGGAACCGCCGCCGCCGAACTTAATTATGTTCCACTGCCGCCCGCGGTGGCCGAAACCGTCATGACCGGAGTGCTGAATAAATGAAACATACATGCGGTGACCGGCTGTTCAAATGGGGCTGTCTGTTCTGCGCGGCGATGGCGCTGCTGCTGCTGTTCGGCTTCTTTGCCCAGCTGACCGCCGGAAGCGCCGAGGCATGGCGGCGATTCGGGTTCGGCTTTCTGATCTCATCGGACTGGGACCCGGTGGCCGGAAACTTCGGCGCCCTTCCGGCGATCACCGGAACTTTGCTGACCACCGCGATCGCACTGATCGCGGCTCTGCCGCTGGCCTTCGCCGCCGCGATGTATCTGACCGATGCACCAAAACCGGTGGCGGTGCTGCTTGGTCATGCGGTCGATCTGCTGGCGGCGATCCCCAGTGTGATCTACGGCATGTGGGGATTGTTTGTGCTGGTTCCGCTGATGCAGGACCATGTTCAGCCGTTTCTGGTTGACCGGCTTGGTCTGGGCGGTCTGTGGTTTGTCAACCGCGACTTCAACGGATTCGGCATCTTTACCGCCGGAATCATTCTGGCGGTGATGATCCTGCCATATATCTGCGCGGTGATGCGCGACGTGTTTGTGATGACGCCGCCGGTGCTGCGTGAATCGGCGTTCGGCGTCGGCTGCACCCGCTGGGAGGTGGCGCGCGACATTGTGCTCGGCTACGGCATGAAGGGGGTGATGGGCGGCGTGTTCATCGGCCTCGGCCGGGCGCTGGGTGAGACCATGGCGGTGCTGTTTGTGATCGGCAATGTGATGAAGATGCCGGACGGAATCTTTTCCGGTTCGACTACGATTGCCGCAACTTTGGCCAACAACTTTCCGGAGGCGGACGGCCTGCAGAAAAGCGCGTTGTTCGCACTCGGCCTGATACTGCTGTTCATGAGTTTCGGTATTCAGGCGCTGTCGCAGTATTGTCTGCGCGCCGACGCCGCGCGGAGAGGAGAACGATAAAATGAAAAAACGCGGACTGGCATTCAGAAAATCGGTTGATGTGTCCGTAAGAATATTTTCCGCATTGGCGGTTATTCTGGCGGCTGGAGCGATGTTGTGGATTTTTTGGGAACTTTTCAGTCGGGGCGGGCGGGCGCTGTCGTGGTCGTTTCTGACCAATCCCTCCAAGCCCTACGGGATACCGGGCGGCGGAATCGCCAATGCACTGCTCGGAACAATTTTCATCACTTTCGGCGCGGCGGTGATCGGGGTCGTTCCGGCGGTCGGCGCCGGTATTTATCTGGCCGAGTTCCGCGATACGCCGAAACTGGCGGCGGCGATCCGTTTTTCCGCCAACGTGCTGATGGGTATGCCGTCGGTGCTGGCCGGACTGTTCGTCTACACTCTGATCGTGGCGCCGACCGGGAATTTTTCCGGATTCGCGGCTTCGGCGGCGCTGGCGGTCATCATGTTTCCGGTGGTTACGAGGACAACCGAGGACATGCTGTCGATGGTGCCGTATGCCCTGCGCGAGTCGGCGCTGGCGCTGGGTATGAGCCGGATGCGGACTACTCTGCTGATTGTCTGCCGCAGTGCGCGGAACGGACTTCTGACCGGTATTCTGCTGTCGTTGTCGCGGGTGGCGGGTGAAACCGCGCCGCTGCTGTTCACCGCGCTGTTTGCCGACAGTTGGCCGACCGATTACTTTACCGGTCCCACCGCCAACATGCCGGTGCTGATCACCGAATATTCCACCAATTCCCCGTTTGAGGCAATGCATGCCGCCGGGTGGGGGGCGGCGCTGGCGGTGACGGCGCTGGTTTTCCTAATCAACATGAGTTCAAGAATATTGTTCAGGGAGAAACATCATGACCATTAAGGCAAAAGCCGAGAACCTCAACTTTTTTTATGGAGGCCATCAGGCGCTGTTCGACAACAATCTCGAAGTCGAAACCAACAAGATCACCGCGGTGATCGGGCCGTCCGGCTGTGGAAAATCGACTCATCTGCGGATATACAACCGGATATACGAACTGTACCGCGACCAGCGCGCCGAGGGACGTCTGCTGATCGACGGTGTGAACGTGCTCGACCCCGGCGTGGACGTGCTTGAACTGCGTCGCAAAGTCGGCATGATTTTTCAGAAGCCGACGCCGTTTCCCATGAGCGTGTTTGACAACGTCGCCTACCCTTTGAAACTGCACTACAAGTTGAAAGGAAGCGAATTGACCGATCGCGTGGAGGACGCTTTGCGCGGCGCGTCCCTGTGGGAGGAGGTGCGTGACAAGCTGAAGTCCAGCGGACTGGCGTTGTCCGGCGGCCAGCAGCAGCGGCTCTGCATCGCCCGCGCCATCGCCGCCGAGCCGGAGATCCTGCTGATGGATGAACCCACCAGCGCCATCGACCCGGTGGCCACCTTGAAGATCGAAGAATTGATGCTGGAACTTAAAACCAGATTCACCATCGTCATTGTTACCCACAACATGCAGCAGGCGGCGCGGATAAGCGACTGCACCGCGTTCTTTTACAAAGGACGGATCGTGGAGTCCGGCCCCACCGGAACAATATTCACCGCGCCTTCCAATCCCAAAACCGAAGAATACATTACCGGGAGATTTGGATGATTATGAAAACT
>JAEWSS010000246.1 GCA_023459755.1 Verrucomicrobiota bacterium
GTTTATTTTTATGTGAACAAAGAAAATCGGTGTTTTTCTGAAAAATTGAAAAAAACAGGGGGGCGGCGCAACCGGCGGGGGGTCACGGCGTGTTCCTCCTTGGTCGGCCGGCGTTGCGGGCGGGCAAAAAAAAAGACCGCCGGACAACTGCGTTGCGCAACTGTCCGGCGGTCGGGGTTGGGGGGCTTATTCAGGCCGGTCGGTATCCAGCAGATACTGCTGGAAGAACACGTTTCCGGTCGGGCTTTCGATGCCCTTGTTGACGCCTTCGACGATCTTGCCGAGCTTCTCGATCACCGCGGGATCGGCGGCGCCGTCCGGCGGCGAATAACTGACCGAGGCGATCAGCACCAGCTGCGACTGCTTGATCGATTCCGATTCGGTGGAAAACAGCAGACCGATCACCGGAAGATCCTTGACAAACGGCAGACCGGACACACTGCGCACCGACTCCGATTTTTTCAGTCCGCCGACCACAAAGTCCTTGCCTTCGTAGCCGATCTGCACTTTTGCTGAGACTTCCGATTTGCTGGAGCGTGTCGATCCGTCGGAGTTCCAGCCCATCAGCGATACCGACGCCATGCTGAGATCCAGCGTTGCGCTGTCTCCGGTCACCACCGGCATTACCGCCAGGTCGAACAAAAATCCGTTCTGCACCATCGGCAGCTGGATTTTTCCGTGAATCACGCCGGGCGTGCTGTTGGTAAGTATATCGTAGTTCTGGTCGGTGGTGCTGCCGGTTATCGGGTTGCGGTTGTAATAAGCGTAGTTCAACAGTTCGGTAAGGCCCTCCTCCTGAAGCAGAGTCTGAAGTTTCTGATAGGCGGCGGCCTTCTGCGCCTGGGTGGCGGTGGCGCTGTTGATGATTGCCAGCTGTTCCTCGATTTTTTCGGCGACTTCGGTGTCGTATTTCGTGGCGCCGGCGAGGTTGTTCAGCATTCGCCAGTAGTAGGCGGAGCGGTTGAGGTTGGGCATGATTTCATACATGACGTCTTCGGGCATGATCTTGTCGAGCGCCTGCCGCGGAATGATGTCCGGATTCGGCGAAGTGTAGTAGAACTCGGCGTTTTTTTCGGTGTACGACGCATCGGTGCGGTCGTAGAAGAAGCCGGAGTTGACCCGGATTTCCGAAAGTTCGCGGTTCTTGGCCACCAGTGTGCCGCTGGTCAGCAGTTTGGCCTTGCCGATGCTGGTGAGGAAGTCGAGATAGCGGGTGTTCCACTTCGGATTGAAATTCCAATATTCGACTTTTTTCGTGCTGGTGGGGGTGACGCCGCCGGTGAAGAAGGTTGACCAGTTGCGGCGGATGCGGGCGCCGGCGGAGAACAGATCAACGCCGTCGTTGTTTTTCCACGACTGGAAGTCGACGCCGAGCCGGTCGTCGTTCTCCGCGTAGATTTCCAGCACCCGGTAGCTGATGCGGACTTCCGGCATCGGCTTGTCGTAGGCGTCGAGCATGCGCTTCATGTGTTTCCACGACCATTCCGGGCCGGCGATCACAATGGCGTTGATTCCGCCGTCCACCAGCATCTGGTCGGGCGCGACGGCAAATTCGGGGTCGAGTTCGTTGCTGCCGACCTGACGGAGCATCTCGGCCATGTTGGCGGCGGTGTTGATCTTCGGGAAATAGATGAAGGTCTCGGTTTTTCGCGGGAAGGTGAGGTCGGCGCGGTCGAGTTTTGCGACCAGCGTGTCGATTCCTTCGCCGTTGGGAGAATCCTTGAACCGGTAGTCTTCGGCCGAGGCGATCAGCAGCCCGGTGCCGTCGTTGAACTTCAGCGCGGTCACCTGAACCGGACTGCTGTTGGTGTGTCTGGCGTTCACCGCGCCGAGAATGTAACCGCGAACCGCATAGGGGTTGGCCTTGGTCAACCGGTAAGCCTTGGTGATGACGAACGGGTCGGTGTTGTCGCGGATGAAGTGAAGCAGACGGGTCTGCTCCTTCACGTCCACCCGGAGCTGGGTCTGAACCGACGACGGGCCGTAGCCCTCGCCGGTCTTTGTGTTGTAGCTGCGCGGCGTTCCGGGAATCTGGTACGGGACGAGGTTCAGCGTGCTGTTGTCGGCCGCGGCGAGTTCGGCGGCGGCGAAAACGGCGGCGGCCGCCGCAGAGAAATATCTGATGTTGAGATTCATAGTCGTGGTCTCCTGTTACTTTCTGTCCGTGACTTTGCCCGAAACACTGGCCGGCGGCGCGTCGGCGGAGCGCCCGGAGGGGTGAACCAGCGAGGCTTCGGCGGTCACGACAATGTAGGTGCTTTCGTTGATCGTGGTGGTGGTGCTGAACAGATATTTCATCACCGGGATCTTGCAGAGCACCGGAAGACCGATGGTCTGGGTGACCTCGTTTTCCTTTTCATAGACCGAAAGGATTTTCTCATGGTCGAGGCCGAGCGTCACACCGCCGGAAAGCACGGTCTCGTTGCTGAGTTCACTGCCGGTGGCGCCGCGTTCGACCACGTTCTTGAAGGCGAAGCGGTAGGTGAAGATCACGCCGCCGGATTCAGGAAGTTCGTCTTTGCGATTGTAAAATTCCGCGTCGGACGGGATGAAGCCGAGTGAGTCCACGTCGCCGGTGGCGGCTGGAAAGCAGATAATCGGATTGCTGATCGCCACGTCGAGTGCCGGCGGGTCTTTCCGCTTGGTCGAGTTCTCTTCGGCAAAACTGGCGCCGATGAAACTGCGGCCTTCGGCGTTTTTGGCGATATTCTGATATTCCGGGTACATCGAAATGCGGTAGATGTATGGCGCGGTGTCCGGATCGCTTTGCTGAAGCCGGCGAAGTTCGCGGAA
>JAEWSS010000247.1 GCA_023459755.1 Verrucomicrobiota bacterium
GCACATTCATTCCCGGTTTAATGCCGGATGACCGCACAATGCACTCCAGCAGGTTGTGGTCGAGCAGGAAATTCTGCCCCAGTCCGCGCCCCGGCCGCATCCCCAGCGACTCAAGCGCCGCGAAAAGTTCCTGTTTATTCATTAATTCTTTTCCTGTAAAACATTGTTCGTCCGCCGGTCTGCGTCATTGTGCTTTCCGGCGCGGTCTTTTCATAATATACCATTATTTTATGCAAATGACGAAAAATAAAGTTGAAAAATACGAAAAATCGCGGTATCTTACTTACGATGTTTTATAATCAAACGGATTGGACTATGATGAAACAGCTGAAAATCGCTTTGGCGGCATTGTGTTTGCTGGCCGCCGCGCCGCTTCTGAAAGCCGACGACGCCGAAGGGCGCGAGCTGCTTAAAGAGGCGACTTCCGAGTTTAAAGCCAAGGAGTTTTACGACGCGGCAAATACCGCGCTCGACGCCGAACATATGGCCGATTCCGCCGAACTCAAGGCTTCGGCGGTGAAACTGGCGGTGAATTCGTTCCGCAAGGCGGAGCTTTATTACCGGGAGTTTGAAAATATCGAGAAATTGTTGACCAGCTATGCGTCGCATATCGATTTCCCGGCCTACGCCGCCCGCGAATTTGAACTGGGCGACAAATTTTATGAGGGGCACCGCGATCCCGGCTACTATGCGCTGCGCTGGGTCCCGTGGCTGCGCGACGTTGACCGCTCCATCGAAATTTATGAGAAGGCGCTCCTGCATGCGCCTTATTCCGAGCGAGCGCCGAAGGCAAAACTCCGGATGGCCGAACGCATGCTCGAAGCCGGCGGCGTGGATATGACAAAACCGCTGGACGTGCTCCGCGGCGTTGTCCGCGATTATCCGGACACGCCCGAGGCTCGTTCGGCTCAGCTCCATCTCGGCGTGGCGCTGGCCAGCATGGCCAAGTACGGCGACGGCGACGGCGCTTACAACCGCGAGGCGATTCAGGTGCTGAACGAATTCAAGCTCCGTTATCCCGACGCCAAGGAAACTCCGTATGTCGATATGCTGATCCGCACCACCCGCGACATTCAGGCGGAACGTCTGCTGGCCGTGGCGAAGTTTTATTCCGACGGCGGACGGCAGGAGGCGGCGGAACGCTACCTCGGCGAGGTCGTCCGGCTGTACCCCGACTCCACCAGCGCCGATTCCGCCGAACGACTGCTGACGGAGATGGACAAAACTTATATTCCTCAACCGGTTGCCCCGACCGTCGAACCGCGGGTATTGACTTACGACGCCATGCCGATTCCGCCGTCCGGCGGCGAATTGCTGATTACACCGCAGCAGAGCGACGGAAAATATGGTTCCGGTGCGCGACCTCGGACTGGATAAAAATACGGAGAAGAAATGATGAGACAGCTTTTGGCAATCGCGGCGGCACTGCTGCTGACCGGATGTTATCACTGGGGTTCGCTGATGCACCCGCAGATCAAGTCGATCGCCGTGGCGCCGGTGGTGAACGAGACCGCGGCTTACAACCTTGCCAGCGAAATGCGTATGGCGCTTAACGAACAGTTCATGGTGGACGGCAGTCTGGAGCTGAAAAGCCTGAACACCGCGGACTGCATCCTGAACGCCAGAGTTCTGTCGGTCACCTACATCGAGGTCAGCGACGACTCTTATGACGACGATGTGATCTATCGGCCGACCGAATGGCGGGTCAGTGTCACCATGGAATTTACCGTGACCATCCCGGGCAAGCGGGAACCGCTGATCTCAACCCGGACGGTTCAGGGCGAATCGCTGTTTCAGGTTCAGGCCGACCTGGAGACCAACCGTCATCAGGCGACTCTGCGCGCCTGCGCCAACGCCGCTCAGCGTGCGGTGGTGGCAACCACCGAGGCGTGGTGAGTTTTTCGATTCCGATAAAAAATTGAAGCCGGACGCATATGCGTCCGGCTTTTTTTTGTCGACGTCCGGTTTTTTATTGAACGGCGGAATAGTTTCCAGCTTGACCGGACTTCGTCAGAGTTTGACTTCCGCCTGAATCGGTTTGGGCGTTACCGCGGCGGTGGGCAGAAACAGCAGAACCGAGGTGCCGAAGTCGATTTTGCTCTTGATCTGCACCCAGCCGTAATGGTGGGTTATGGCGCCGTAAACCATCGGCAGCCCCATGCCGGTGCCTTCGCCGATCGGTTTGGTGGTGAAAAACGGGTCGAATGCGTGCTCGAGCGTTGCCATATCCATGCCGCAGCCGTTGTCGCGCACCATGATATAGAAATATTCGGCGATGTCAACCGGCGGCGACGAGTTGCCGACCGCGCGCGGCGGTTCGGCCTCCACCGGCGACTCGGCGGCTTTGCCGGTTTTCAAGGTGAGCAGCGGCGGACGATCAGGCGGGTTGTTCTTCATGGCGTCGAAGGCGTTGAACAGCAGATTCAGCATCACCTGCTGAAGCTGGATGCGGTCTCCTTTGACTTCAAGCGGAATATCGCCGGTCTCAATGTTCAATTCAACCGGCTGGGTGCGGTTCGGCAGAAAAAGCTCCATGGCGCGCGACGCCAGCACCCGGAGGTCGATCACTGAAATCTGGTATTTGCCTTTTCGGGCGAATCCGAGCAGCTGTCCGGTCAGATTCCCGGCCTGTTCGGCCACGTCGCCGATCTTGTGAAGGTGGGATAGCAGTTCGGGATTGTCCGGGTGATATTTCATCTCAAGCAGGTCGAGGTGGCCGAGGATGGCGTGAATGTAGTTGTTGAAATCGTGAGCGATGCCGCCGGTCAGCCGACCGAGCGCCTCGAGGCGCTGGAGATGGGCGACCTGTTCGGCGAGCGACGTGCGTTCGGCGGCCATTTTTGTTTCCTCGGTGATGTCCCGTCCGACCAGCAGGAACATCAGCTGGCGGCGGAGTCGGAGTTCGGACAACGCCATGTCCAGCGCCAGCGTCGCGCCGTCTTTGAGTTTCATCTCAATTTTGCGGCGGACGCCGAGCGACGGATTTTTCGCGTCGATTTCGCTGGTGATGCTGCTGCCGATGCCGGAAAGCTCAAAAAAGTTCAATCCGACCAGTTCCGCGGACGTCAGGTGCAGAATCCGCTCCGCCGCCGCGTTGGCGTCCTGTATCGTGCCGTTCAGGTCAAGCAGCAGAATCATGTCGGTGGCGTTCTGAAGCACGAGCTGGTGACGGTTTTCCCATTCCGAGAGATTGTGTTCCAGTTCCTTGAATTTTCCGTAGCCGCTGAAGAACGCCAGTGCAATTTCCAGCGGCCGGTTGGTGGTGACGTCCTTCTCCTGCTCGACCCGTGTCAGATACAGCGACAGTATCGCCGCCAGATACAGACAGACCGGAATGATGAGTACGGTTATGTTCAACAACGACGGTAAAAATCCGCCGGCGTTGAAGTCGTGCGAAAACGGCAGGTACCCGATCGACGCCGGAAGCAGACTGGCCAGCAGACTGGCCAGCAGACTCGGATATAACCGCACCCCTTTGCGACGCAGAAAAGTATAGAATGCCGGCATCATGAATACCGCGAGAAGCAGTGCTATCACCGTGCCTGCCACGGCACTGAAAATGTTGTCCAGCAATAATTTGAGCGTGCTTCCCGGCGAGATGGCGCTCAGTGAATACGGCACCCAGTCGCTTTGGATCTGGGTCAGTTTGCAGACATAATAGAACATTCCGAGCGCGGCGAGCAGTCCGATGATCAGCCGCTGGGTGGTCAGCGCTCCTTCGCTGGTGTAGACCAGCAGCAGCGAGGCCAGACTGGGCAGAACCACCGCCACTATGCCCAGCGGCAGCGACAGCTCAAAGCCGAACATTGAGCCGCAGCGCAGCTCCACCTGTGCGGCCGAAAGAAACTGGCCGAGCACCAGAAGCGTGCCGAACAGCATTACAAAGGCGTGTTCGCCGATGACTTTGCGCAACCGGTGGAGCAGACACAGCGCCACCATAACGAAAGTCAGTTCCATAAAACCGACCAGCAGAGCGCCGTAACCTTCCAAAATATTGCTCCTTCCGCGTTTGTTTCCGCGTTTATCGCGTTATTTTTCCCTGAGCATGGCTCTCACCAGCGTTGCCCGGACAACGTCGAGTTCGCGCGGGTTCGGCGCGGCCGGGCCGAGTTTGGCCAGGTGTGCCGGATTGATCCGGACGAACAGATTGTTCACCGTGTGGATGCTCACCGTTTCAAACATTTTGAGATCGACGCCGAGCCGGAGCATTGAAAGCGCATTCAGCGCTTCGCCGGCCGACAGTATATAGGCGTTGCGCAGACAGCCGTAGGCGCGGCCGATACGGTCGAACAAAAAATTTGCCTTGTTTTCCAACAGTCGCTGTCTGGCGTTTTTCTCGTGTTCGATCAGTTTTGCGATGACGCGGCCGAGGCGGTCGATGATCTCCGGCTCGCTTTCTCCGAGCGTGCTTTGATTGGATATCTGAAACAGATTGCCGCGATTGTCCGAGCCTTCTCCGAAAATACCGCGCACGGTCAGTCCGAGTTGGCCGATGCCCTGCACCGCGCCGGAAATCCGGTTCTCCAGCACCAGCGCCGGAAGATGAAGCATGACCGAAGCGCGCATCGCCGTTCCCAGATTGGTCGGGCAACTGGTTAAAAAACCGAGTTTGTCGTCATAGGCAATGTCAAGTTTTTCCGCCAGGACGCAGTCCACCCGGTCGATCTGCTCATACGCTTCGGCCAGCTGGAAGCCGGGCAGCAGCGACTGGAGCCGGATATGATCCTCCTCGTTCACCATGATGCCGTTCTGCTCGTCGGGGGACATCAGCAAATGCGCGCCGGCCGGCCGTTTGAACAATTCGCGGCTGACCAGACGGCGTTCAAACAGAATCATGCGGTCGGTGTTGTCCAGTTCGCTGATGTCGAACCGCAGCCACGGCGGTTCGCTCATGCCGTCGGCGGCGGTGATGATTAAATCGGCGGCGTCGGCGAGTTCCTCGTCGGTCGCGTGGACCGGAAACGGCCGGTTGGCGAGATTGCGGGCCAGCCGGATGCGTGAACTTATGGCGATGTCCTCGTCCGGTCCGGAGTCGGCCAGCCAGCCGACCGGCTGCTGCAAAAGTTTTTCGATCAGCGGACTATTCATTGCCGGTCTCCGGCTGGAGCGGCGGCGGTGCGGTCGTGGTCGCGGGTGAGTTCCGCGATGCGGTCGCGCAGAACGGCCGACTGCTCGTAATTCTCCGCCTTGATCGTCTCGTTCAGTTCGCGGCGCAAAGCCGAAAGCTGAATGCGGAACTCCTCTTCCGGCGTCATTCCCACGGTGTGCGGCTGTTTCCCGGTGTGCTGTGTGCCGCGGTGCATGTTGGCGAGCGCCGGGGCGATCACCTTGGCGAACGCCCGGTAACAGGCCGGACAGCCGAGCAGTCCGGTGGACTTCAGTTCCTTACTCGTCCACGAGCAGACCGGGCAGACGACAACTTCTTCTTTTTCCGCCGGTTCATTGGCGGCCTCCGGCGCTGCGCCGTCGGTTTTCTGCTCCGGTTTTTTCGTCAGATTGAACACGATTTCGGCCAAGTTGAACGGACTGATGCCGACGCCGCCGAGTTGCGGGTGCTTGGCCATGCACTCTCCGCAGAGGTGGATGGTTTTGCTTTCGCCGTCGGTTATTTCCTCAATATGAACAGTGGCCTCGTTTTTTCCACACATGTTACAAAGCATGATTAACCTCGCTCTCTCTCTCTCTGAAAAATATCAGATTTTTCTTTCTCTAATATAGAAGAAAAGACGCAAAAAGAAAATGGGCGGGGCGAAAAAAACTTAAAAAAACGATTTCCGCCGCGCCGCCACCGCCGCCGCGCCCCACAGCCATGCGCCGCCGAAAGCGATCGCCGCGCCGCGCCAGTCGTGGACGGCCAGCCGGTCGGCGCCGTAAAACGATGCCGCCAGCGGCAGGAGGGCGATGATGATTTCCGGCAGTCCGGCCAGTCGCCGCGCTCTCCGGAGCAGATATAGAACCGACACTACCGGAACCGAGTAGAGCCACCAGCGGACTTTAGCGCCGCGTTCGGTAATGCCGAGAAAGAGCGTGCAGCTCCAGTAAAGCAGTAGAAAGGCGGTTCCGATCCAGGTGCGCAGCGGGTCGCCGTCGATTATTCCTCCGACGGTCACCGCCGCGCCGATCAGGAAAAACAGCGTCAGCAGCAGCATTCGGGCGGCGGGCAGCAGACCGTGCAGCAGCAGCGCGCAAAAGTATATCACGTTAAGACCGGGCAGCAGACCGCAGAGCCTGAGCTTTTTGCGGACTTCGGACATGAATTCGTCATCCACCTCGCGGATTTTTGACTGGTCGGCCGGAACGAAAGCGGCGAGTTCGGCCGCGACTTCCCCGACCGCGGCGTCGAAGCGCGCGAGATCAAGTTTCCCGTCCAGCGGTTCGCCGTGGGCGAGCTTGTTGCGGACCGAGGCGATGAAACGCAGATTTTTGAGGCAGTCGGCTGAAAGTTTTGCGGAAAATTCGTCGGCCGCGTCGTGCAGTCCGGCGGCGGTGCTTCCGGCGCGGCGGAACATCTGTTCGATTTCGCGGGCGGCCACGATTACATGCCCGGTAAGTTTTTCCTTGTCTTCGCTCATGGTTTCAAC
>JAEWSS010000248.1 GCA_023459755.1 Verrucomicrobiota bacterium
TCGTGATACGGACCGCCAAGCGAAGCGCCCTCCAGGCCATTTTTGTCATTAAACAGCAGTTTGCGGCCGTAGCTGGCGGTGTATTCGTCATTGGCGTCGAGGAAATCGAGGATTCCGGCGAGGTTGAACGGGAGCATCACGTCGTCATGGTCGAAGAGCAGGATATATTTGCCGGAGGCGGCTTTGACCATTTCGGCGGCGCAGTCGGCCACGCCGAGGTTGCGCGGCGACCGCATGACGCGGATAAGACCGGGATAGCGCCTCTGATAATCAAGCAGAATGTCATAGGTGGAGTCGGAGGAAAGGTCGTCCCACAAAATCATCTCGGCGTCCGAGAGGTCAAAGTTGCAGGCGAGAATGGAGTCGATCGCCTCCGAAACGTATTTCTCCTGCATGTAGCAGGCCATAAGGATACTGAGTCTCATCTTAACTTCCCGATCGGCCGGCAGCGCAAACCGCGTCCGGCGCTGTGTTTATTGAAAACATTCCGTATATTCGGCAACTCCGCACATGATGTCATCCCACAAAAATTCGACGGCTTCCGGAACGGTGTCCGGCACGTCCTCATCCATCAGGTCGATCTCCTGACGAAAATTGAGCTGCGGGTTGACGATCAGGTGAAATTCCTCGTCGGTGCATTTCACTTCAAACAGAGTGTGAAGCCAGCTCTTTTCCCTCCCCGGAGCCGGAGTATCGCCGGCGACCACCCGGCCGTCGCGGTCGATGAGTATCGCGCCGCCTTCGGCGCTGCCGTCCATATTGGCCTCAAGCAGAGAGACCAGCGCCTTTTTCAGTTCATCCTGATTGATTTCCATAATAAAATAGTCCTTGTTTTTCCTTAAAATACACTTATCCCCGGTACTTTCCAAATTTTTATCCCAAAAAACCATTGTTTTTTTATCGCCATGCTCTATATTACCCTGACAGATTTCCAAGTCTAAAAACCAAAAAAGGAGTTTCCTGAAAATGGCAAAACTGAGGATCGGAATCGTCGGTTGCGGCAAAATTGCCGACTGTAACCACATTCCCGGATACAAGAGCTGCAAAAACATCGAGATCGCCGCCGTATGCGACATCGTACCGGAAAAAATGACTTCAACCATTGCGAAGCACGAACTCGGCACTCCCGAGCAGTACACCAGCTTCGAGGAAATGCTGAAGTCCGCAAAACTCGACGCGGTCAGCATCTGCACCCCGAACGACTGCCACTACCCGATGACGCTCGCCGCCCTCGCCGCCGGACTCAACGTCCTTTGCGACAAGCCGATGGCGTTCAACACCGACCAGTGCACCAAAATGATCCAGGCGGCCGAAAAATCCGGCAAACTCCTGCACATCAATCATTCATGGCATTACAACTCGCTGGGCAACACCATCCGTCAGCTGGTCGAGAAGGGAAAGATCGGCGATCTGGTCACCGCAAGCTGCGTTTCCTGCTCCACCCAGCCGCCGCATCTGGCCTGGAGTCCGGGAGCGGACTGGTTCGTACAGGCGGCTCACGAAGGCAGTCTGATTCAGGATATCGGCGTTCATCTTTCCGAGCTGATGCAGTGGACCAGCGGCCAGCAGATTGTTGAAGCCGCGTCCTACACCACCACCCGCTTCCCCGGTATCGATGTGGTGGACAACGTGACCGCCATATTTAAATTCGCCAACGGCGCGCTGGGAACGCTTGAACTTTCCTGGACTTCCCCGGTCGGCGAATTCACCTTCGAGCTGAAGGGGACCGCCGGAGTCATCGCCATCCGCGACTGGAAAATCTACTACCAGAAGCTCGGCGCCAAAAAGCCGCGCGAGATCAAGCCCAAGGAGTATCGCCAGAACAGCCAGCAGAACTTTGTGGCGGCGATCCGCGGCAAGTCCGTTCAGCGCACGCCGGGCAGAGTCGGCCGCGAGGCCATCGCCATCTGCAACGCCGTAACCGAGTCCGGAGTCACCGGTAAATTTGCAAAAGTAAAGAAGTTCTGACCATGAAAATCGGAGTTAGCGCATACAGTTTCTATCGTTATTACACTGAAGGAAAAATCAACGACCTCACGTTTCCGGCCAAGGCGCGCGCCATGGGATTCGACACCATCGAATACGCCGGGCTCACGGTGCCGAAGGATGAAAAAGTTGAAGACTGGGCGGTCAAGGTTCGCAAAGCCTGCGACGAAGCCGGATACGAGGTCAGCAACTACACCATCGGCGCCGACCTTCTGAACGGCTCCGGTGGCGACCTGGACAAAGAGGTCGCTCTGGTAAAAAAGCAGGTCGATATTGCGGAAATTCTGGGCGCCGCGGGAATGCGTCACGACGCCACCGGCGGCTACCTTCCGGAAGTCAAGGGTGCGCGCAGTTTTGCCACCGCGCTGCCCAAGCTGGCCGCCGGATGCCGAGCCATCACCGAATACGCCGAAAAGAAGGGCATCCGCACCATGGTCGAAAACCACGGGTTCTTCGCTCAGGACGCCGAGCGGGTCGAGCAGCTGGTCTGCGCGGTCAATCATCCGAATTTCGGATGGCTGGTCGATATGGGCAACTTCACCTGTGCCGACCAGTTTCCGCCGCAGTCGCTCGGCATTGCCATGCAGTATGCCTTTCACGTTCACGCCAAGGACTTCTTCGTGAAGTGCGGCAACGGTCCGGACCCCGGTGAGGGCTGGTTCACCTCGCGCGCCGGGGAATTCCGCCGCGGAACGATCATCGGCCACGGCGTGGTGCCGATCGTCCAGTGTCTGCGCGTGATGAAAAAGGCCGGATACAACGGAGTGCTTTCGATCGAGTTCGAAGGCATGGAGGACAACGAGCTGGGGCTGAAGATCGGCCTCGCCAACCTCCGCCGCTATGTCAAGGACGTCTACGGCGAATAGTCGCAGACCGGCATAAAGAAGCCGATCCGGAGGATTCCGGGTCGGCTTTTTTTATTCAAAACCGTTTTACATAGCCGTGGCAATATGGAGTGGAGCCGTTGCGGTCGTAATAATCCTGATGATAAGGTTCGGCGTTCCAGAAGCGGGTGAACGGAACCACCGAAGTTTGAACGTCGAAACCTTTTTGGCGCAGAACTGCGAGCAGTTTTTCGGCGGTCGATTTCTGCTCGTCGTCGAGATAAAATATCGCGGAGCGGTACTGTGAGCCGATGTCCGGCCCCTGACGGTCTTTCTGGGTGGGGTCGTGGATCTCCAGAAAATAACGGCACAGCGTCTCAAAATCGGTCTTTTGCGGGTTGTAGAACACCTCGACCGCTTCGGCGTGACCGGTTTTCCCGGTGCAGACTTCGCGATAGGACGGATTGTCCTGATTGCCTCCGGTGTATCCGGCAACAGCGGCGACCACTCCAGTTTGGCGGCTCATCATGGCCTCAACGCCCCAGAAACAGCCTCCGGCAAACACCGCGCGGCGAATTTTTTCCGAGCTTTGCGGCTCAAACACCAGCGAAACGGAGTTGACGCAGTGCCGGGTATTTTTAGGGGTAAGTTCCTCGCCGGTAAAAACATGGCCGAGATGGGAGCCGCAGCCGGCGCAGCTGATTTCGGTGCGTTGGCCGTCGGGGTCGGCGGTGCGCTTCACGGCGTCCGGCAATTCGTCGTCGAACGCCGGCCAGCCGCAGCCGGAGTTGAATTTATCGTCGGAAACATAAAGCGGACGGCCGCAGTTGCGGCAGGCGTAGACGCCGCGCTCAAAAAAGTCGTCGTATTTCCCTGAAAAAGCCCGCTCGGTGCCGCGATTGACAATGACC
>JAEWSS010000249.1 GCA_023459755.1 Verrucomicrobiota bacterium
CGTCATCCCGTTGCCGGGTCAGATAAAATCCTTGATCGACGGATCGCTCTCGGCGATAATGCCGATCAGCTTTCTGGCGGCCTCGCCCTCGGCCAGCCGCCGACTGCCGCCCGAACCCAGCGCCTCCATTCCGGCGGCGGTCACTTTGCAGGTAAATTCCCGACAGTGATCCGGTCCCTGACGGTCCACCAGAACATACTGCGGCGTTTCACCCCATTTGTGCTGGGTGAACTCCTGAAGCGTTCCCTTGGGATTCAGCATCACCAGCAGTTTTTCCGGTTCGGGGAATGCGGCGGTCACCGCGCGGATGGCGAACTCGCGCGCCGCCTCCAGCCCGCCGTCCAGATAAACGGCGCCTAGCACCGCCTCGAACAAATCGCACAAGGTGGAGTCGCGATTTTCACCGCCGGCCTCCTGTTCGCCGCGCCCCATCAGCAGGAAGTCGCCGAGGCCGAACATGCGGGCGATCCGCGCCAGCGCCGGCTCCTGCGCCAAAGCCGAACGCAGTTTGGTCATCGCCCCCTCGGTGGCGTCCGGCAGCAGCCGGTAGACGTATTCGCTGAGAATGATCTCCAGAACGGCGTCGCCAAGAAACTCCAGCCGTTGATTGTCGTATTTCAGCTGCGCCTCGGCGGCATATGAACGATGGGTCAGCGCCTCGCGCAGCAGCGAGCGGTCCTTAAATTCGTAGTTTATGGCTCCGGAAAATTTTGCGATGTCGGCGGCGCTCATTTTTTTCCGGCCTCCTTAATAAAAAAGCGTTCGAGTTCAGCGTCCAGCAGCGCACGATCCAACCCGCCGGCGGCGGCGATGAACTCCTCGCGAAAATCTCCGCAGCCCAGCCGGATGCAGCTGGAAATAATCCGCGCCCACTCGCGGTGGCGGCGCCGACCGGTCACCGGACGGTTGAACAGCCGCGTGCCGTCAAAATCGAAAACGCCGGTGATACAGCCGCCGTCCGGCCGCGTCCGGAGCAGAATATTGTGAAATTTGAGGTCGCCGTGATACACTCCGGCGTTGTGCATTTTATTGATCGAGTCCGCCAGAGCGTGTGAAAAAACGCCGATGTTCGCAGCGACATAGTCAAGCTGTTCGGCCGCGATGAGCGGCGACGCATAAGCCCGGGTGACAATGGCGTGCAGCCGCCGTCCGTCCCGGAGCGCCAGCAAAAGTTCCGGCACCGGCACGACTGACTGAAGTTTTTCAGTGGCCCGCATGACCGTCACCGGACGCGGCGTCACCAAAAAACGGCGCAGACGCCGCCGCCACGAATAAGCGTTGAATATTTTGACAAAAACTCTGCCGGAGCCGGAATCAGCAATCCACGCGGTGGTTCCGCGGGAATCCTTGACCAGCACCGACCGGTCGGAAAAGCCGCTCGCGCACAAGCCGCACAACTCACCGACCCGGTCTTCCGACATGCCTTCGGCGTGAAACCCGGCGGCAAAGGCGACGAAGCCGCCCGCTCGAATTGCGGGAAAATCCTCCATCGCCCCAGCCTCCGCGGTCATACGCGCCGTTTTCCGTTGTTTACTTCAAATTGGCGACCACCAGATCGCCGACTTCAGTGGTCGAATACCCCATCTTGCCGGCGGCCTGCGACTTCATTTTGGTTCCGGTTACCACGGCAACCGACGCTTCAACGGCTCTGGCCGCCGCGGTTTCTCCGAGATATTCCAGCATCATGGCGCCGGCGAGAATCGCCGCCACCGGGTTGATGACATTGAGTCCGGTATATTTGGGGGCGGAGCCGCCGATCGGCGCGAACATGCTGACGCCGTTCGGGTTAAGATTGCCGCCGGCGGAGACGCCCATGCCGCCCTGGGTCATGGCGCCGAGGTCGGTGATGATGTCGCCGAAGATATTGCAGGTGACGATGACGTCGAACCACTCGGGGTTCTTCACCATCCACATGGTGGTGGCGTCGACATGGCAGTAGTTCGGCTTGATCTCCGGATACTCTTCGGCGACCTTGTAGAAGACCCGCTCCCAAAGGTCGAAGACGAATGTCAGCACATTGGTCTTGCCGCAGAGGGTGACCTGACCGATTTTGCCGGCCGCGCGATCCTCGGCGGAAAGTCCCTTCCACGGCGAGGACTGATGCCGCTTTTTGGCGGTCTCAAAGGCGAAGCGCACACAGCGCTCGACCTGCATGTAGTTGTAAACCATCTCCTGCACCGCGACTTCGTTGACCGTCCCCTTCTGGGCGCAGCCGCCGATTCCGGTGTAAATGCCGCCGGTGTTTTCACGGACGACCACATAGTCGATGTCTTCACATCCCTTGTTGGCGAGCGGCGTCTCGACGCCGGGATAGAGTTTGACCGGGCGCAGATTGATGTACTGGTCCAGCTCGAAGCGGAGACGGAGCAGAATGCCTTTTTCGAGAATGCCGGGCTTCACCTTGGGGCTGCCGATGGCGCCGAGCAGAACCGCGTCAAACTTGCGCAGGGTGTCGGCGGCGTTGTCCGGAAGGATCTCGCCGGTGGCGAGGTAATGGTCGCCGCCCCAGTTGAAGGCGGTCTTGTCGATTGCGAAACCGTATTTTTTCGCGGCCGCGTCCGCGACTTTCAACGCCTCGGCCACCACTTCCGGGCCGGTGCCGTCGCCGGGGATCACGGCGATTTTGTAGTTTTTACTGCTCATTTTTTCAAATTCCTTTTCTCTTTTCGGACAACGAAGAACCGTTTCCCGCAATTATGTGTCTATATAATGTAACTTGACGCGCGGCATAATGCAAGCAATCAAGCGATATTTTGTCGTCTGTCGCCTTGACTGCGGCCGGTTTTCAATGTACTTTAAGACGGTGAGTTAAAAACAAAAACAAGAAGGAACAGTATTATGAGCAATGGAAAATCTCCAGCGGCCGGAATAGCGGCCGTAGTTTCGCTGACGCTTCTGGTATTCGGAGTGCTTCTGGCGGTATATCTTTATAACGACGCGTTCCACGGAATATTTGTGAATAATCCGCGCAGCGTGGAGTCGATCATGGGCGAAGTGGCGGAAAACAGCGCGCAGAGCGCCGCCGTCCGCCGTGAGATGGTCGGGTATCTGGTGTTCGGAATTTTCGCCACCATGATCTGCCTTCAGATTGCCGTATTCGGCGCAACGGCGCTGGTGACCAGCGGAATCATGCGGTCGGTCGGCGACGCGGCGCTGAAACTCAAGCGGCTGGACAACGCGGCGATTTTCTTTGACCTGCCGCTTTATCTCGGACTGTTCGGCACGGTGTCCAGCTTCATGGTGATCGCGTTCAGCCGCGAATCCAGTCTGCTGATCGCCTATTCGACCACCCTGCTCGGCATTATTTTCAGCGTGATTCTGCACGTTTCGGTGCTTTATCCGGCCAAACGCAAACTGTTGAACTCGGAAAAGTAACCGCGGAAGGGCGCCAAAAGTGAATAAATCAATCTTGATCGTGATCTGCGACTTCATCGTCCTTTCGATGATGACGCTGATCCTCGGGCTTGACGGCCCGCAGCGGAACATCGGCGGCAACGCCGACGCCGACGGCAGGACCGTGGCGGTGCTGGCCGAACAGCTGGCCGACCGCAACGCGGAACTCGAATCGGCCCGTCGTCAGCTTCAGGAGCTGCGGCGCAACCGGCCGTTGACCGCCGAAGAAACGGCGAAACTCAACGAGCTTACCCGGCAGCTCGCCGAAACCCGGGTGAACGCCGCCGAAGTTGAAAAAACTGCAAAACTTCCCGACGAAAAGTACGGCGAGCTTTCCCCCGCCGACCTTAAACGCGAACTCGACGCCATGAAGGTAAAATACGAAATGCTTCAGCTGGAGGCGCAGTCCTCCGGCGAAGACGCCGAATATCTGAAGGCCGCCGCCGCCGCCGAAGCCGCCAAGGTCGCCGAGGCCGAAAAAGAACTCGCCGCCCTGCGCGCCAAATCGGTCGAAACCGGCAACGCACTGACCGCCGCCGAACGCGCGAAGATTGAAGCGGAAAAGAAACTGGTCGCCGCCGAACAGCGGCTCAGCGCCGTGGAAACCGAGGCCAACACCAAACTTTCCGCCACCCAGGCCGACCTCGCCGCCCAGATCGCGGTGCTCAACCGCGCCAAAACCGAACTCGCCCGCAAACATGAGGAACTCGACGCCGCCCGCAGAGAGCTGGTCTCCACTCAGGGC
>JAEWSS010000250.1 GCA_023459755.1 Verrucomicrobiota bacterium
GCACGATGAACAGTGCGACGCAGAGGAAGAAAGCCATCAGGAATCCGAAGGTGTCAACGGTGAACAGCCCGAAGTTAAGACGGTCGGGCAGCTGGCAGTAATACATGATGAAGTGGCCGCCGACCGCGGGGAAGATCGCGTAGTTGACAATGCCGGCGACAAAAGCGACAAAACCGGAAAAGATTCGGAAAGATTTATTGTACCGCAGTTCAAAGAACTGGGACATGGTCATAACCCGGGTTTCGCGGTAGCGGTAAATGATAAATCCGCTCAAAGTAAGCAGGAAGCCCAGCAGAATGGCGAAGTTTCCCCAGAATTCATAAGCCAGCCCGGAGACATACTTGACCTCCAGCGAGTTGATTACCGAAATCAACCCCAGCGCCGCTGCGCCGTCGGCGACCGCGATAAGATAGCGCCCGGCAACACGACCGGCGGTCATAAAGTCCGCCACACCGGTGATGTAACGTTGAACGCGCCATCCGAAATAAAGCACAATCAAGAGTGGGATAACCGCGATCGTCCAGTCAATCCAATGCATTACATAGTCCTTTTGTTTATAATTTTTATCTTATCTCAATCAAAAATCCGGGTTATAATGCCTTGAATGTAATCCGTCCCGATGCTTTTTTCAAGCGCCCAGCTGAAAAAAGTCCTATAAAAGTGCAATCAGCTTGTCCGTGGCACCGCAGTTGACGGCAATTGCCGCCCGACCGCGTTCGCCGATTCCGGCGGCTTTTTCCGGATCGGACAAAAGTCCGGCAACGACGGAAGCAAGCTGAGCGTCCGACGTAACCACCACGCCGTCAGCCGCGGACAGCACCTTCATCACAAAGCGGAAATTGGACATTTTCTCACCGGTCACCACCGGTTTGCCGAGCAGCGCCGGCTCAATCGGGTTGTGACCGCCGTCCTGTCCGGCAAAACTTTTTCCCATCACGACCACGTCGGCGCCCTTCATCAACCTCACCAGCTCTCCGGTGGTATCGGCCAACAGCACATCGACCGGGGCGGACGAGGCCTCCACACTGCGGCGCGCAAACGACAGACCGGCCGCTTTAAGCTGAGCCGCGACTTCGCCGCCGCGTTCAGCGTGTCTGGGCGCCAGCACCAGACGCAGCGCCGGAAAGTTCCCGCGAAGCGTCTTAAAAACGCGAATCAGCAGTTCCTCTTCGCCGGGGTGGGTGCTGGAACCGATCAGCACGGAAATTTTTCCAGCCCCGAAATATCCGGCAAAATCGACCGGAGCCAACGCCGGATCGATAAACTGATCGAATTTAAGATTGCCGGTCACCGACACTTTGGCCCCGGGACTGACGGTGAGAAAACGATCTCCATCGGCCCGGCTTTGCGCCGCAATCACGTCAAACTTCGCCAGCAGCGGTGCAAAGAAAAAACGGAATCTCCGGTAGCCGCGGCTTGAATGGTCGGACATCCGGGCGTTGACCAGCGCCAGACGCACACCACGCTTTTTGGCCTGAAGAATCATGTTCGGCCAGATTTCAGTTTCAAAAATCGCAAGTTCGTCCACCTTGAGCAGGCGGAAAAAACGGGCGACCGTCCACGGAAAGTCGATCGGCGCAAAGATAACCTGCACCTGCGACGGGGCCTTGCTTCGCGCCAGTTCCTGACCGGTGGTGGTGGTGGTGGAGAGTATGATCCGCCGCTCCGGGTCGGCCGCCAGCAGCTTGCGGATCAGCGACAGCGCGATCATGGTTTCCCCCACACTGACCGCGTGAAGCCAGATGCCGCCGTTTTCGCCGTGCCAGCGCGCCAGTCTCGCGGCGGAGAAAAAGCCAAAACGTTCGGGAAATGTTTTTTTCCAGCCGGGACGAAAAATCAGTTTCCAAAGCAGTCCGGGCAGAAACGCCAGAAACCCGAACGGCAGCAGAACATCATACAGCAGAATGATTATTTTGAAGAACATGATGCGGCAAACGCGCCTTCCAGAAGATTTTCATATATTGCGTGGATTGACCGCGGCGACAACGCCCGGTCGGGATAAAATTCTATATTGCGGATTTCGCCGTTAAACGAGAACTTGTAACTTCCGGTGCCGTCCTGACCGAAATGAATCGTCATTCCGCTGTCCAAAACCGCGCCGTCCGCTTTGCCGGCAAGAAAATGGAACGCCCCGTCCGGCCGCCCCTCATATAATCTGCATTTACCGTCGGCGGCAACCGTGACCGCCATGAACACCCACTCACCGGGCAGCGGATCGATCGCGCCGATGTCCATGCGCCGCGTTTCGGAGGCGCGGCCGATGTTGCAGACATAGCCCGGCCCGGTCCAGCCGTTTGAGGTTCCGGCCGCAACCGCGATGCCGGGATTCTTGCCGTCGTTCCAGTTTTTATTGGCAAATATCGGAGCGTCGCCGGGCTGTTCGCCGTCGGCGCGCACCATCATGGTCAATGTAAACGGCAGGGATTCGATCCGCCAGCCGGAGTCGAACGGAGTCCTGCCGCCGTCGAGCTTCAGACTGACGGACGAAGTCGAGACAGCTTCAAGTTCGTCCGCCGCGACTTCAGAGCCGAGCGGACGGCCGTCAAGCCCGAGTTTTTCCGGGTCGATTCCAAAATGGGCGAGCATCGTCGCCGGAGCGTCCACCACCGACTGCACGCCGGTCAACTCGCCGGACTTGACATGCTTTCCAGTCACCACCATCGGAACTTTTCCGGCGTGCGCGCTCGGCATGCCGTGACCGGTGTGATAGCCGCCGTGGTCGGCGGTGACGATAATGAGCCAGTCCTCATCATTAAAATCGGGACGGGCGGAAATCGCGTCCATCATTTTGCCGATTATCGCGTCGCACCCGGAAATGGTTTCACGATAGGCCGCGGTGTGCGGATAAAAACCGACATTGTGACCGGCCGCGTCCGGAGCGTTGATATAGACCATCATGGCGTCAACGCCATTTTTGATCCGTTCGACCGCCGCCGCGGTCACACCGCTGTCGCCGACCTCGAGATATTCAACGTTCCCCTTCGCCCTCACCTGACCGGACTCGTTCCAGCCGTAAAGGTAAGCCGTTTTGTATTCCGGCGCAAGATAGCTCAAAACATGCGGCCACGCCTCGTAGTTG
>JAEWSS010000251.1 GCA_023459755.1 Verrucomicrobiota bacterium
ACCGGGGGCGAACCGCTCTATCTGGATCAGAACAGTTTTTCCAGTCGTGAACCGTTCGCCCACCTCCGGGTGGTCACACTGTTCGGCTCCTATATCCCGAACGTGCGCGAGACGCTGACGGCGATCGACCGCCTTACCGGACAGTATGCCGACCGCGACCTTCAGTCGCTGGCGGTGTCGCCCCAGCCGAAAAAGGCGATAGAGGACTTTTTGAGCGACGGCGGCTTCAAATATCTGAAAGTGGCGTGCGACAAGGACGGTCGGCTGTCCAACACCTATCTGGACGGCGCGCTGGTCGGAGTTCGCAGTTACATCATCGACGCTTCGCAGATTATTTTGTGGGACGGCGACCCGGACGATCTGCCCCGGGTGCTTGAGAGCATGTACAGCGACCGCTTCAACGCCTCCAACTTCCGCGCCGTTTCCGCGTGGCAGCAGGAGATGACGATTGCCGCGGCCTCCGGACAGAATCCGGAGATTTTCGCCGCCGCCGACCGTATTCTGAAAATCGATCCGCAGAATTCGCTGGCGCTCAAGTCGTACCTTTACGCCGCTCAATATCTCAGCAGTCCGGCCGACACCTTCAAGTATCTTGAGAATCTCAAGAATGCCAACCCGGACAGCCGCATCCTTTATTGGGCGATGCTGTCGCAGTGCCAGAATGACCCCGAGCTTCGGGAGGCGGCCTGGCCGCTGATCGAGGAGTTCGGCCGCCGTTTCTCATGGGATGCCGACGAGGTCGGTCGTCTGCTTTGGGGTACGCTGAGCATTTTTCCGCTGGAACCCGGAGCCGTCAAAGCGGCCTCGACACTGATCCGGCCGCTGGAATGCACGGAAAATCCGACCGCCGACATCATGGCGGCGCAGGCGCTTTACGCCAGCCGGATCGGTCGGCTTAACGAGGCGATTGCACTTCAGAAAAAAGCAGTGGAGCTGAGCGGCGATGACGCCAGGCCAACCATGCAGCGCTTCCTCGACTATTACACCACCTGTCTGGCCGCCTCGGAGGGCAAACTGTAACCTTTGCCGGAATGATGCCGGTCTTTCCATTCGGTTCAACATGGAATATCCGTAAAAAAAAACACCGTCGCGTTCAACGCGGCGGTGTTATATTTTTCTCCGGTTACTGCTTGAGCTTGGCAATGATATTGGACGTGGAAAAACCCTCGACAAACGGCTTGAAGACAATTTTCGCGCCGCAGCGGTCGAGCGCGGCGTGTTCGGACGATTCGAGCGAATCAAGCGTGTAATCACCGCCTTTGACGTAGAGGTCGGGAGCGATCGCCAGAAGTTCGCGGTCGCAGCGAGCCGAGTCAAAAATCACCACCGCGTCCACCGACTCAAGCGCGGCGAGCATGTAGGCGCGGTGCTCCTCCGGAACGATCGGCCGGGTCGGCCCTTTGAGACTGCGGACCGCATTGTCGGAGTTCATCAGAATCAGCAGCGCGTCGGCCAGTTCGCGGCTTTCGTAAAGATACTGGGCGTGACCGCGGTGCAGAATGTCGAAACATCCGTTGGTGACCGCGAGTTTGCGGCCGTTTTTCCGCAGTTCGTTGCGCCAGGCGACCGCCTGTTCAAGCGTCATGACCAGTTTTTGAGGATCGCGGTTCATCATTCGGCCGGCTCCGCGGCCAGGGCGCGCACCCGGACGCCGGCGGTTTTGAGCAGGTTCATCGACGTGTCGTCAATTGAGTAGCGCGAACGGTACACCACTTCGGCAATGCCGGAGTTGATGATCATTTTAGCGCAGAGCAGACACGGGCTGAAGGTGGTGTAAAGCACTCCGCCCTTGATCGCAATGCCGTGACAGGCCGCCTGTACGATTGCGTTCTCCTCGGCGTGACTGCACAGGCATTCACCGAGATTGGTTCCGCTCGGCGCGTCCGAATTGCAGCGCGGACAGCCGCCGTCGCAGCAGTTTTTGATGCCGCGCGGCGTGCCGTTGTAGCCGGTGGAAATGATCTGCCGGTCCAGCACGATGACCGCGGCCACCTGACGGCGGCAGCAGCTTGAACGGGTGGCCGCAACATCGGCGATCGCCATAAAATATTCGTCCCACGATGGTCTTTTTTTCATAATGACATCAGCTCCGAAGTTTTTTTAAGAAGGAAACCCGAAAAAAGCACCGCGTCCGTTTTTGCGGTTCGGCGGCTCCTGCTCAGTTTGCGACGATGTTGACCAGCCGTCCTTTTACGCAGATTACTTTGCGGACGGTTTTGCCCTCCAGCATGGCCTTTACCTCCGGCGATTCGAGCGCGATTTTCTCCATTTCCGTCGCGTCGGCGCCGCTCGGCATCATCAGTCGCACCCGCGGTTTTCCGCAGAGCTGAACCAGGATTTCAATTTCGTGCAACGTCAGGAAGTCGGGATTGTACTCCGGCCATTTTTCGTAGGCGATGGTGTCGCTGTGGCCGAGAATCTGCCAGAGTTCCTCGCCGACGTGCGGCGCGAAGACCGAGAGCATCTTCACATAATTTTCGGCGGCGGCGCGGGGAACGTCCTTTCCGTTGAGGAAGTCGTTCAGCGTCACCATCATGGCGCTGATCGCGGTGTTGAACCCGAAGGCGTCGAGGTCTTCGGTGACTTTTTTGATTGCGGTGTGGAGACTGCGGAGCTCTTCCGGCGTCATGTCGCGGTCAACCACCGGCATTTCCGTCACCAGCCGCCACGACCGTTTCAGGAAGCGGAACACGCCTTCCACGCCCTTGGTGTTCCACGGTTTGACCGCTTCCAGCGGCCCCATGAACATCTCGTAAAGCCGCATGGAGTCGGCGCCGTATTCCCGGACGACATCGTCCGGGTTGACCACGTTGCGCAGCGACTTCGACATTTTTGCCGGAAATTCGGTGAGCGCCTCGCCGGTCAGCTTGCTTTTTGGTCCGGCCTCGG
>JAEWSS010000252.1 GCA_023459755.1 Verrucomicrobiota bacterium
TCAACACCACCGCTCCCACCGCCAGCGGCCAGATCCAGTTTGAGATTCCGAATGCTTCCGACGCCAAATGCGGCGCCGTCATTTCGCGTCCCCAGTTCCACGGGGTGTCGATGAATTCCGTCATCAGTCTCTTGGCGGGCGACACCAGAACCATCCCGAGCAGAACCCACAACGCGTAAAGTCGGCCGGCTCCCAGCGCCGCCACCGAACCGCTCGGGAAAAAGCCCGCCAGCGCAAGTCCGATTCCCGACAGCACTCCGCCGATCACCGCCGACATGGTGTAAGCCGGTGCAACCTGAAAATGCACCAGTCCGGCACGCGCCGCAAAGTAAAAACCCACCGTTCCCATTGCAAAGGTCATCAAAATGGTTTTTAATATTTTTCCGTTTTTCAGCGCCATGAACGGTACGCAGCATTCGTCCCACGCCAGATCCGATTTGACCAGCGTGAACCCGAGGCAGGCGCCGAGAATGATTGCCGCGATCAGTCCGGGCATGCCGTCAAGCGCCAGCGGTTCGAGTTTCATTTGCGCTCATCCTTTCCCGGCGCGGCCGCCTTTGCCGCCTGCTTTTCGCGTTTTTCCACCGCGTTAAAGCCAAGTACGGTGACGATCCCTGCCGCCAGCATCGCGCATCCCAGATAGAGCCAGGCGCCGCCGGACAACTGCATCGCCGACGCAATCTGCCCCAGAAACATATCGCCGGCAATTTCGCCGCCGAGCATGATCAGAAATCCTCCGGCCACCCCCTGAAGCGCGGCCCCGGCCATGCCGGAACGGAACGAGCAGAGCTTTAACTTATATTTTTGACTGAGAATCGCTCCGAGCAGACCGCCGCCGAACAATCCGATCAAAAGTCCGGTTGCGTAATTCAGCGGCGGGATGCTGCGGTAATTGTGATGTCTGATCGCCTCCTGTCCATACTCGGCAAACTCCGTCACCCCCTGACTCATGGTTACCGGCAGATCGAGCAGATAAAGGTAGAGCAGAAATAGTGCTGCCAGTATGGCGGCGCTGACGAAAAACGGCCATGACCTGACGAATATTCTCATTCCGCACCCCCCGCGTTGACTTTTAGAATATCGTAAGTTTTAAAATGAGTTTTTGCGCATTTTTCCAGAAAAGCCAGACCGTGCCGCGCCGCCAGCTCTCTGGCGCAGGCGTTGACGGCGGCGGAGGCGCCGCGCGGCAGTGTCCGGCCGATTTCGGACGACAAACTGTCCATCGCGTGGAGGAATCCCTCTCTGGCGAGGATGCTGGCGGCGGCGACCGCCACGTCAGACTCCGCCTTGGTCTGCTGTTCGAGGACGATCGTCCGTCCTTTTTCCATCAGCGCCCGTTTAATCAGCGACTCGTTGCCGAACTTGTCGGAAAGCACCCGCGGGCATTCCGGCGCCGCTGCGAGCAGATTTTCAATTACTCTGGCGTGTCCCCAGGCCAGCAGACGGTTGAGATTGCCGATTTTGCGGTACAGGCGGTTGTAGGCTTCGTTGCCGATGGTTACCACGGTGTAGCGGCGGTCGAGAATCCGGCGGATCTTCGGCGCAATCGCGTAAATCTGCGCGGTGGACTTTATCAGTTTCGAGTCTTTCACGCCGATTTCCACCAGCTGCGGAGCTGTTTCGGCGGTAACAAAGGCTCCGGCCACCACCAGCGGACCAAAAAAGTCGCCTTTTCCACTTTCGTCAACGCCGCCGTGCGGTGTGACCGGTTCGTTTTTCAGCGCGTCGGCTGAGTTCGTTCCGGTCGTGAAAGACGGGGATCCGAGGATTGAAACTTCAAGTACAAATTCAATGAATTCGGCGGTATTTTTCCCCTGAACCGTCAATTTGCCGCTTTCGTAGGCGACCAGCGACAGCCCGTCGCCTTTGATTTTCCAAAAAGCATACGGGGCTTTATCAAACTGCCAGCCGCGGTCGCGGCAATAATCCTCCAGCTTGGCGCGTTGTGCGTCGGTGATGGAGAAAACGCAGTTTTTACGGGATTCAGGCATTGCAGTTGACGTTCCTCAAATAAGCCTCGATAAACAGGTCGAGATCGCCGTCGAGCACCGCGGCGGTGTTGCCGGTTTCAACTTCGGTGCGCAAATCCTTCACCATCTGATATGGCTGAAGAACGTAACTGCGAATCTGGCTGCCCCAGCCGTTTTCGGAAAGTTCACCGCGGATGCCGGCGGCCTCCTGACGGCGTTTTTCCTCGGCCAGTTCAAAGAGTTTAGCTTTCAGCATCTTCATTGCCGTGGCGCGGTTCTTGTGCTGTGAGCGTTCGTTCTGGCAGCAGACCACGATTCCGGTGGGCAGATGGGTGATGCGGACGGCGGAGTCGGTGGTGTTGACGTGTTGACCGCCGGCTCCGGACGAGCGGTAGGTGTCGATTCGCAGGTCTTTTTCTTCAATTTCTATTTCGCAGTCATCCTCGAAGTCCGGAAATTCGTCAACGGCGGCGAAACTGGTGTGCCGGCGGGCGTTGCTGTCGAACGGTGAAATTCTGACCAGCCGGTGAATGCCTTTTTCGGAGCGCATGTAGCCGTAGGCAAAATCGCCGGACACATGCAGTGTGACGCTTTTGACGCCGGCTTCCTCGCCCGGCTGCAGATCAATGATTTCGTCCTTCCAGCCGCGGCGTTCAAAGTAGCGGCGGTACATGCGCAGCAGCATTTCCGCCCAGTCGCAGCTTTCGGTGCCGCCGGCGCCGGCGTGGATGGAGATGTAGGCGTTGTTATGGTCGAACCGGCCGGAGAGAAAGTTCATCAGTTCAAGTTCTGAAAGTTCCTTTTCCAGCCGGGCGGTGACGGCGGCGGCTTCGTCCAGCAGCGAAGGGTCGTCGGCGGAAAGTTCGGCCATTACCGCGAGGTCGTCGGCTTCGGATGCCAGGCGGTCGAACGGCACCAGAACATTGCGGCAGCTGCTGAGTGCGGCGACAACGTTCTGCGCGGTCTCTTTATTGTCCCAGAAATCCGGCGCCGCCATCTTTTGCTCGATCGCATTTTTCTCGGCCCGTTTGGTATCGATTTTCAAAAAGTTTTTAAGCGTTTCGAGCCGCGCGGCAAAGTCGGATGAAAATGTATTGAGTTCGTCGATTGTCATTATTGGTCCTTATTGATTTACATATATAATTTACCACGCGCGCGCGCTTTTTCAAATCCTCACTGCCATCAGGCCTTTCAAATAGGCGCTTTCGGGGTGGTTCAACCGGACGGGGTGGTCGGCGTCCTGGGCGAGCCGGCGCAGAATCGCACCGGAAACCCCGGCGTCGTGCGAAGCGTCAAAGGTGATTTTTGCGAACAGTTCCGCATCGACCAGCCCCGAGCATGAAAAGGTGAACAGGAGGCCGTTTTTATTGAGCAGCCGGAACGCGCGCAGCGCCATTTCCTTGTAGGCTCGACATCCCTTCATCATATGGCTTTGCGACTCAACGAGTTTTGGCGGGTCGAGCACGATAAGGTCAAACTTCGCTTTTTCCTTCTCCATCGACCGCAGGAGTTCAAACACATTGGCCTCGGTGTTTTTCCAGCGGTCCGGCGAGATGTTGTTGAGTTCAAAATTTTTCGCGGCCAGCTTCAGCACCGCGGCGCTGGAATCGACGTTTTCCACATTCGACGCTCCGCCGACCGCGGCCGCCACTCCGAAGCCGCCGGTATAGCTGAACAGATTCAACACCGACTTCCCGGCGGCGTATCGGCCGACCAGACGGCGATTTTCGCGCTGGTCGAAATAGAATCCGGTTTTGTGACCGTTTTTGAGGTCGGCGGCGAATTTCAGGTTGTGTTCCTTGAATTCAAGCAGTTCCGGCGGTTCGTCGCCGAAAATCACGCCGGTGCGTTCTTCAAGCCCCTCTTTTGCCCGGACCGCAACGTCGTTGCGCTCATAAATTCCGCGCAGGTCCGGCATTTCCGCCAACAGCGCTTCAATGTACACATCGCGCTGGCGTTCGGCTCCGGCGCTCAGAAACTGCACCACGGCGAAGTCGTTGTAAATGTCGGTGATGATTCCGGAAAGGTCGTCGCCCTCGGCGGCGATCAGCCGGTAGGCGGTGCAGGTTTCGGAGATTCCGGACACCCGGCGCAGCGCTGCGGCGTCGGCAATGCGGCGGCGGAAAAAGTTTATATCGACCGCTTCATTCGGATCGAACGTCCATACCCGCGCCCGGATTTGCGAAGTCGGACTCCACCCGGCGCGCGCCAGAAACTGCCCGTCGGCCGACGCAATTTCGATCACGTCGCCGTTGAAGCAGTTTTGCGGTTCGCGGTCTACCGCGCCGGAGAACACCCAAAGATCGTGACGGCGGAGCGATTTGTCCCGCCCGGACTTCAATTTCATTTCATTTTTCATATTCGTAAACGTATAGCTCCGGATAAAGGTTGTTCCACAGTTCAAGCGCGGCGCCCGCTCCATACGAGATTTTTGCGCCGCCGCCGGGTTCAGTTTCAAATTCAATATTGATG
>JAEWSS010000253.1 GCA_023459755.1 Verrucomicrobiota bacterium
TTCCAACTCCGCTCGTGTCTGCATGGCGGTGATAGCCGGGAAGGTAATGCCGAGCCGGACGCCGCGATGCCCCATCATCGGGTTGCATTCCTTCAGGAGTTCGGCGCGTCGGCGCACCTCCTCCACGCCGATGCCGATGGCGTCGGCCAGTTCTTTCTGCTGTTCGGCGGCGTGGGGGATGAATTCGTGGAGCGGAGGATCGAGAAAACGGACGGTTACCGGTAGTTTGTCCATCACTTTGAACGTGGCCTTGACTGCCGCTTTGACATAGGGGAACAGTTCATCGAGCGCGGATCGCCGTTCGGCGTCGGTTCGGCTGAGGATCATTTTTCGGAGCGCGAACAGCGGCTTGGCGCTGCCGGAACCATAGAACATGTGTTCGGTGCGGAACAGGCCGATGCCTTCGGCGCCGAGCCGGAGGGCAAGTCGGGCGTCCTCCGGCGTATCGGCGTTGGCGCGGACTTCAAGTTTTCGGAATTTATCGGCGGTCTTCATGAATTTTTTGAAGTCGCGGTTGTCCTCCCGGTTGATTGTCGCCAAAATTCCGCAGTAGACGCGGCCGCTGGAGCCGTTGAGACTGAGAGATTCCCCGGCTTTGAAGGCTTTTCCGGCGGAGTTGGTAACGGTTTGCGCGGTTTCGTCGATGGTCAGTTCTCCGGCGCCGGCCACGCAGCATTTTCCCCAGCCGCGGCAGACCAGTGCGGCGTGGCTGGTCATTCCGCCGCGGGCGGTCAGTATGCCGGCTGCAACGCGCATGCCTTCGACGTCTTCGGGGTTGGTTTCTTCGCGGACGAGAATGCATGAACGTCCGGCTGCGGCGGCATTTTTTGCCGCTTCGCTGGAGAAGACGATTTCTCCGACGGCGCCGCCGGGACCGGCGGGCAGACCTTCGGTGAAAAGCATGCCGGTGGCGGCGGCCGACTTTTCGGCAGTCGGGTCGAGAATCGGGTGAAGCAGTTCGTCGAGCTGGGCGGGAGTGACGCGGAGAACGGCGGTTTTTGCGTCGATCAGTTTTTCTTTAAGCATATCCACCGCCATTTTCAGCGCGGCGGCTCCGCCGCGTTTGCCGACCCGGCACTGTAACATATAGAGCTTTTTATGCTGGATGGTGAATTCGATGTCGAGCATGTCGTGATAACGGTGTTCAAGTTTTTTTCTTATTGCGACCAGCTCGCGGTAGATTTCCGGCATTTCGTCTTCAAGTGTCGGCAGGTTCCGGGTGCGTGGATTGCGGCAGGCGGCGTTCAGCGGGTTGGGGGTGCGGACGCCGGCCACCACGTCTTCGCCCTGGGCGTTGACCAGCCATTCACCATAAAAACGGTTTTCTCCGGTGGCGGGGTCGCGGGTGAAGGCGACCCCGGTGGCCGAGTCGTTTCCGGCATTGCCGAAGACCATGGTCTGAACGTTTACGGCGGTTCCCCATTCATCCGGGATGTTTTCGATCCGGCGGTAGCTGACCGCCTTTTTGCCGTTCCAGCTTTTGAAAACCGCGTTGATGCCGCCGTCAAGCTGTTCCCGCGCGTCGTCCGGGAATTGGCGGCCGAGTTCAGTGGCGATGATGGATTTGAATTCTTCGCACAGGGCTTTAAGGTCTTCGGCTTTCAGGTCGGCGTCGGTTTTTGCGTGGCGGCGGCGCTTGAGTGCTTCGAGGCGCAGATCGAGTTTACGGCGGATGCCTTCGCCGTCGGCGGGTTCGATGCCTTCGGCTTTTTCCATTACCACATCGGAGTACATCATTATCAGTCGCCGGTAGGCGTCGTAGACAAAACGTTCGTCATGGCCGGTCATTTTTATCATTCCGGGAATGGTGGCGGAGGTGAGGCCGATGTTGAGAACGGTTTCCATCATGCCCGGCATTGAGCTGCGGGCTCCGGAGCGGCAGGAAACCAGCAGCGGACGGTTCGGGTCTCCGAATTTAAGCCCCATTTGTTTCTCGACTTTTTCGAGAGCGTCGCGCAATTGTGTTTTCAAGCCGGAAGGAAACTGCATTCCGTGCGAAAAATAGTCGGCGCAGCATTTTGTGGTAATTGTGAAGCCGGGCGGAACCGGCAGGCCGAGTTTGGCCATTTCCGCCAGGTTGGCGCCTTTGCCGCCGAGCAGATTTTTCATGCTTGCGTCGCCGTCGCAGACCGATTTCCCGAACAGGAACACATATTTTTTGCTGTCTTTGCCCATAATCACATTCTCCTCTGAAAGATTGCAACCAAAAAACAGCGGACCCGCGTTCCGTCCGGCGTTTTTTTGCGATGGAGGAGCGGCGGCTTGGATAAATATATCATGGTAAAAACAAAAAGCAACCGGACAAATATTGGCGCGGCGGCAAAGACTTATCCGGCGGTGAAACGGACGACCAGCGGGATGATTCCGCGTTTGCCGAACGACTCGACCGGCAGTATTTTCAGCAGATATTCGGAGCCGGAAACGAAAAGTTTTTCCGGCAGAATAAATTCCGGGTGTCCGCTCATGCGGTCGAGGCCGCGGTAGAAATCGGAGAAATAGTCGAGATTCTTGAGTTTATGGAATTTTCCATCGTTCAATTTTTCGAATATTTCAACATTGTAGCTGTGAACAAAGTCATCGTGTCCGGCGGCGTCGAAGCTCAGAATCAGGCGGCCTTCGTCATTTTTGCGGACTTCGCCGGTGGCGGAGGCGGGAAATTCCGGCGCGGTGCGCGAGTCGGCGCGACGGGCGGTGTGGGTGAATTTTGCCGGATTCAGCGGCAGATCGATCCGCCACACGTTGTCCGGCTTGATTTCGCCGCCGGTTTTGACGTCGTAGCGGTGGATGTCGATGTGGTCTTTGAACACCTCCATATAGAGGAACTGGACGCAGTCGGCCGCGTTCGGCGGAACCGAGCCGTTGACTTTGCCCGGCTCCATTTCGCAGTAATTGAGGCTGGACGCGCCGACGGCGGTGAACCGATGCTGGGCGATGGAGCGTTCGTCTTCCAGCGGATAGTGGGAGTGGCCTGAAAAAGCGATTACCCGCGGATGGCTGTCGAGAAAGTCGGAGATGAATTTGTTGCCCCATATGTCGCTGCCGTAAACGGTGTCGGCCGGGTGCTGATGGGTAAGCAGGAAAATCGGTTTGTCCGGCGAGGCGGTTTCGGCGTAGGAGAGATTGGCGGTGAGGAAGTCGGCGGATTTTTCGGTATAGGTGCCGGGGGTGACGCCGTCTTCCGGGCTGAGCGCGATGAAGCTGTAGTCGTTGACGACCATCTGGATGTCGGGCGAACTCTGGCCGAGGGCTTCGGAAAAGTTTTTGCGGGAGGTTTCGACCGGCAGGTCGTTCCAGTAGTCGTGGTTGCCCATGACGGCCACCTGAATCGGCGTGCGGTCGGCGAAAATCCGGTCATAAAGGTCGCGGTACTGGTGGTAGACGGCGGCGTTGCCGTTGTCCGAGAGGTCGCCGGTCATCATGATTACATCGACATTTTTTTCGCGCAGCAGATTGAATGCGGTTTCAAGATTTTTCATTCCGCGGTCTTCGTTTCCGGCGTATCCCTGCACATCCCCTAAAATGCCGACTCTGAGTTCCGGTGCGGCGGCGCAGCCGCAAAGCAGGATAGACATAAACAGTACCAGTCCGATATGTTGCATTGTGAAAGCTCCGTTATTTTCCTTTTAATATAGCCGGCTGATCATGAAAATCAAACCAGTTCATCCACAATCGCAAGAAAGAAGTCGCGGGCGAATTTTTCGCGCCACGGCGAATGCCCGCAGCGGCCAAGCAGGAATGTCCGGGCGAACGGGATGCTGCCGGCCACACCGGAAAACGGATGCGGGTCGTCGGCTCCGTGAATTATGGCGGCCGGACGGGGCAGGGCGGCGAAGGCGGCGGCGATTTTGCCTTCGGCGCGGAGGGTTGCGGCCTCGCTCCAGACGGCGTTGTACATCCGGCCGTTGACGGTGCAGGGTGGGGGCGGCGACACCGGGGCGTAGTCGTCTGAAAGTTCGCACAGCCGGCCGAGTTCGGGCAGAAGCGACGGATTTTGTGCGACCGCCTGCACCAGTTCGTTGTAGCGCGGGCCGATTTTTGCGGCGCGGGCGGCGGCGATTTTGGGCGTCTGCCCGGCGTCGACCGGTCCGGAGCCGACCAGAATCAGACTTTTGACTTTTTCCGGCCGGGCGACGGCGAACAGAACCGCGAGCCACGCTCCCCACGAGTGGCCGAGCAGAACTTTCGCCCCCTCGAACTGACCGGACAATTCGTCGATCAGTTCGTCAATCGAAAAACGGGTCTGACGCGGCGCGGCGGCTCCGGGCAGCAGTAACGCAAGGTCGTCCAAACTGCCCGGCGCGCCGGGGCCGCCGTGGATCAGAACCAGATCGGAAAAGCGTTGCGATCTCATTGTTCCGCGGCAAGTCCGATCTGTTCCAGCGGAAGTCCGTTGACCAGAAGTCCGGTGACAATGTGTTTGCCGTTCAGCACCCGAAGCACGGCGACGGTGTTGTTGTCGTCAACCCGGAAATGGTCGCGTTCGAGTTGATTGGCCAGCGTTTCATTGATATAATAGCGGTTGGTATCGAAACGTGCCGAAAATTTGGGAGCGTTGTCGTCCTGTTCATCATCATTATCGCCATCTCTCGATATGTTGTGTGATTCGTTGGTGATGGTGCCGGTGACTTCCACAAAGTCGGCGGAATCCGTCGGCGGAGCGGGGGAGAGTGCGGCGATTTCGGCAAAACCGTCATCGTCGCGTGTTAAAACGGCGTACGCCCGGTCGATGTGATTATAGACGTAGCCGGGGATGGTTACGTTGAATGCGGCGCATTCGGCTTCGGTCAGCCGATAGTCCGGCAGGGCCAGCCGGACGGCTAAATAGCGGCCGCGCATCGGATCGTAGGGATCGTAGCCCTCCACCCGCACCCGGTATTCGACGCCGTTGCGGATGATGTCTTCACAGCAGGCGATGCGGTAGGCGATCGCGCCGCAGATGACGATTGCCGCAACGAGAAAGCAGACAATTTGGAGTTTACGCATTTTCTTTTCCTCCCAGCTTTTTTACCATCAGCAGATTGACTGCGGCCAGCGCAATTCCGGCTCCGATGAAGAAACAGCCGCGCACAATGGTGTCGCCGGAGCTGAAAAACCAGTCGAACGTCAGCAGCAGCGCTAGAATCATTCCGGCGTTGATTGTGAGCAGATGGTTGCGCCGCATGCCGTCGAACATCAGCGCCGCGGCCAGCAGTCCGGTGTAGACTCCCGGGAAAAACAGCACGCCGGGAAAGGCGGCAGCGAGCAGCCACGAGGTGGCGCTTTGCCGGTCGCACCAGGCGTTTTTCAGGGTGTACAGCCAGAATACCGCCGGCAGCCAGAGTGTATTGTTAAGCGATGAAAGCAAATTTTTAGTGTTGATTTCAAATTGGCGGAAAAGGTCAGGATAAGACGTGATTCCGAGTATTATCGCCAGCGCCGCAAAGCCGAAAAACAGACCGGGAGAACGTAAAAACGTTACGCCGCCGCTGCGTCTTTCGGCGATTCCGAAGGCCATAATCGCGGCAAAAATTCCGGCGAACATCGCCGGGGACAGCGGAAAATTCAGCTGCCTGGAGGCCAAAACCGCGATGGTGAACATCATTGACACGGTTGCCAGCCGCCATACGCCGGTTCCGGCCGCCGCCGGGTATTTGCGTAAATGATAGATGACCGCCGGAAGCAGGACAATGAAAAATACCGCCACACTCCAATCGGTTGAATCGTCAAGCAGCGGCCACAACATTCCGGCGGCCGCGACGATGCCGGCCGCCGAACCGAAAATGTAGATGAACGGCACGCTCAGGGTGAGAACCGCGAGCAGAAAGTCCTCAAGTTCGCCGTTGAGGTGATAGAGCTGCGACACCAGCGCGAGCGCGGCGGCGATGCCGGTCATAATCAGCACGCATGAGCTTTCACGCATCGCCGCTCCTTTTGCCTTGAACAAGGTCACGCCGCCCAGAACAAGTCCGGCGGCCAGCGGAACGAGTGAAAATATCAGCCGCAGGGTGAACGGTATAGCCGCCCAGTTGTGAGCCAGCAGCATGATCGCGCCGGTTCCGGTCAACAGTGCGGCGAGAACGGCGAGCATGATGCTCAGTTTTTTCATTCCGCCCTGCCGGACGGGTTCCGGTTTTGCGGCAAAATCGATTATTGCCTGTTCGGTCGCGTCGTCAATTATTCCCGCCGCCACCAGCCGCTTGGTTTCCAGTGTCACCTTCATGATGCACCTCCTTTACGCTAATATAGGTTGCGTTCCGGCGGTTGTCAAGCCGGATCAGCACTGCGCAGAGCAGAAAGCAGACGGGTGAAAGCAAAAAACCGGCGCGAATGCCGTAACTGTCTCCAATCCAGCCCATAAGCGTGGAAAACACCCCGCATCCCGGAATGCCGGAGGCGGACAGCAGAATGAAAATCATGGTGGAGTCGAGTTCGGGCAGCCGTCTGGCGCACAGGGTTTGAATGGTCGGCCACAGCGGTCCGGCGCCCATCCCGGCGACAAACAGCAGTGGAAACAGCAGCAGTATTGAATTTGACAGCAGCATTGTCAGCGCGGTCGCCGCCGCCAGCAGCGACGCACCGATCAGCAGCAGCGGCGCGTAACGGTCGCGGACGAACACGCCCGACCCCATACGGCTGACGATC
>JAEWSS010000254.1 GCA_023459755.1 Verrucomicrobiota bacterium
CACCGAGATATACACAAACGGTTAAGGTGCGAACGGCGCTGAACTACGGTGTTTCGGGAGCAAATTCCACCCGATTCCAGCCGACGCCGGAGCGGTCAAATCGAAACGCCCGCGCCGCCGGGTCGCAAAACGCCGGAGCCGGAACGCCGTTGACCACCAGCAGTGCCGCGCCGTCGGTCAATGCCCACGCCGTGTCCGGATATTCGGCGCCGCCGGGTTCCCGGTCAAGCCGGTCGTCGAACGCGCCCCACGCCTGATAGTGCGGGCAAAAGTAGAACGGCAGGAAGCCGCAGCCGGGAATAAGGTCGTATCGACCGTCGGAAAAATCGTTGTAGCCGGCGAATGTCCAGCAGATGGCTCCGGCGCTGTACCCGGAAATCACCACGCCGCGATCGTATGCTTCGCGCAGCACCGGAAGCAAAATGGAGGTCCAGCCGGAGTTGTTCAGATTTTCGGTCATGCCGCCGCAGACCCAGATAATATCGACGTCTTTCAGCTGCTCCCGCAACTGTCCGGCGGTGACACCGACGCCAAGAAGACGAATTTCGCCGATTCTTGAACTTGACGCCGCGAACATCCCGCGCGCGTCGTCAAAAGCGCTCCGCGAGTCGCCGGACGGGGCGCAAACCAGAGCCACCCGCGGCTCGCTCCTGCCGCAGAATTCAACGATCAGCCGCCCCATGCCCGGATCTCCGCCCCAGCCTAAAACCGCCTTGCGGGACACCTCGTCCGCCGGATCGCCGCCACCTGGAGCCGCACACGAGACCGCCGCCGCCAGCCATACGGCGGACATGCCCGCCGATAAAATCCGTTTCATTGCCATCACCCCTGTTTTCGCTTCTTAAAGATACACGGCTTCGCGGCAACAATCAACTCAAATGTGTGTTTTTCACGGGTTTCTGACATAAAAAAAAGATTTATTGTTAAGAAGCCTTGACTTCAGACTTTCAGGCACTACATTTTCTAAGGAGAATATAAATATATGAAACTTTCAACAAAATTTACAATTTATACAATTATCGCGGCACTGCTGCTGGTCGCCACCGGGACCATTGCGGCAATTTACGGTGCGGCGGAACTGCCGAATGCGGTCATTCACGATTATCCGGATACGCTGCGCGGCGAAATCACACTGCTTTATCAACGGATTACCGCCGACCACACAATACTGGCCAATTATATTTTTTATGTATTGACCATTGTCGGATTCGGCGGCGCGCTGCTGCTGATCCTCCAACTCCGGCGCAAACTGGTTCATCCCCTGCTCAACGCGGTGAAGTTTTCCCTGTCGCTGGCCGACAATAAATTTCCGGCAAAACTTAACGTTCCGGCCGAGGAAAACGATGAGATCGGCGAACTTATGATTTCCCTGAACTTTATGCGCGACCGCCTGCAAAGCACATTCCTGAAACTTCAGACCAGCCACGAGAACGAAAAAAACGCCAGATTGTCCGCCGAACTGCTGACCGAGATGAAAAGCGGATTCATTCAACACATAATCCCGGACGTGCTGGAAAGTCTCGACGTCATTTCCAACAATCTGGAAATCTTCCGCCGCGGCCTCACCAGCGGCCGTCACACCCGCAAGGAAAGCGTTATCGACGGCGTCCGCCGGGCGCTGACCATGCTGGCCCGCCACTTCAGCCGGCTTGAAGACCTCAGCCGAATCGGGTTGGACAAAGATCGCGTCGAACCGCAGACCATTCAATGCGCCGACTTTCTCGCGTTTATCATCAAACTGAATGCGGAATTGTTCGAGTCTCGCGGCATTCGCATCGAAGAGGAGTACAAGTCTGGAATACCGCAAACCATCACCGCAGATCCGGAAATACTCCGCATGCTGCTGACCATGGCGATTCACGCCATCGCCGACAACTCAGAATCCGGCGAGCTTCTGAAAATCGGCTGTTCCGCCGACGGGGATTCGGTTGTCTTCACCATCCGCGACAGCAAGCTGACTCAGCCGCGCGATCCGCTGTGCCGCCTATATCACAATTTCCTTGAGGCGGACAGCGAACTTTCCCAGGCCGATAAACGCCTGACCACACTGCTCGTGCTAAATGAATGGGTGCAGACCCTCGGCGGAAAAACCGAACTTACCGAACAAACGCCGGACAGCAATCTCACGCTCCGCCTGACTTTCAGCGAACTTGGCGGCACGGACGCTCGCAACAACGACCTTACCTGCTCGCAGCGTCTTTCCAGTCAGCCGGAATACACCGATACCGACGACGCGTTTTTTGAACCGGTTCCGGCGCGGATACTGCTGGCCGAGTCCAACCGCGACCTCGCAACCACCGTAAAAATACTGCTGGAAGCGGACAAACACATCGTCAACTGTGTGCCGAACGCGGCTAATCTGCGCACCGCCGCCGAAAAAGAGCAATATGATCTGATCATTATTTCTCTGCACATTTCGGAAAAAACTTTGCGCAATCTACTTCAGGCGATCCACAATTCGCCGTATAATGCAAAAACGCAGGTCGCAGCGATATTCAGCAGTCCATTGATGAAAAGCTGCGACTTCAGTGAAGACGGGTTGAAGTACAAATTTATTCGCCCGATTAATTTTCAGGAGCTTCGGCGCCTGGCCGGTCGCTTCGGTTCGGCATCGCACGAGGGGTAGCACCGGAACAACACCGGCCGCCCAGCGCATAAACCGCACATAACAACAACACCGGCCACACCACCATGCGGAACCGCCAGTCCAGATTGCCGGCCGGCAACAGCCAGAAATAGCCGGTCAGAAGCAGGACGGCGGACAAGGCAGACCAACGTCTGGTCAACAGCAGCTTAAGCACGCCAATCCCCGCCAGAATGAGCATAATGCCATATACCGCGACACCGAACGCGGCCCCCATTGCCACCGCCGCCGGAATTCCGGAAAAATAGTGCCGTACCGCCGACGCCAATCCGTCACGCCGTAAAACGTCCAGTGTTCCGCGGTTGCCGACGGCAAGGCCGACCCGCTCAAGCAGACCGGTGACGTCCGGCAGCCAGAAGTTCGGCAGATCGGCAACCGACGCCGCAAAGAAAGCGCCACGATTTTTATCGATCCAGCTCAAGGCTTCATGCGCCGCCGCGGTGTCGGCCGCAAATTCATCAGCGGTAACCGGCAGCGTTGCGGCAAGCCGGTCGCGCAC
>JAEWSS010000255.1 GCA_023459755.1 Verrucomicrobiota bacterium
GCGTTTCTCGCCGGGGATGAAGGCGCGCTCGAAAGGCTGTTTGAACGGTATCGCCGTCCGATATACAACTATCTGCACGGCATATTTTCCGGCGACTCCGCCGTGGCGGACGACGTGTTCCAGGAAACCTGGATGCGGATAATCAACGCACTGCCAAAGTTCGGAGACCTCGGAAACTTCGCCGGATGGGCGTTTCGCATTGCGCACAATCAGGCAATGCAGAGTTTTCGCCGTCAGCGGACAAGGGACAAGGTCGGTGCGCTGACCGCCGATGGCGAACTGCCCGAGAGCGCCGCGGCAAGAGCGGACGGTGCGCCCGACGCGGTGGCCCACTCCGGTGAAATAGCCGAGCGGCTTGAGGCGGCTTTGGCAAAACTGCCGCCGGAACAGCGGGAGGTCTTCTTAATGCGCCGCGAGGATATGAGTTTCCGGGAAATCGCGGCGATTCAGAAGTGCCCGTTGAACACCGCCCTGAGCCGGATGAGATATGTGACGATGTTTTTACGCAAAGAACTTGAAGACTTATTATAAAGACGGGATGAACAATGAAAGAATGTGAAAAATTTCAGATCATGCTGCTGGAGGCTCCGGAGTCGCCGGAGGTTGCGGCCCATCTCGCGCAGTGTCCGGAGTGCGCCGCGTTTGCCGAATTTGAACGCAAGGCGATGGCGGTCAGAACGGAAACCCCGGAGTCGCCGGATTTTTCAACGGTGATGGCTGCCTGGCGGAGTCGCGGCGGGCGACGGCGCGGAGTCGGCCGTCCGTTGATTTTGTGGCTGGGCGGTGCGGCGGCGGCATTGTTTGCAATGAGCGCGGTCACGGTCAGCCTTGAGCTGCCGGACACCGGAAAGATGACGGCGGACGGCTTGACGCCCCCCACTGTTGCGACGGCTGCACACGGACAAACCGGAACGCAGAGCGTTGTGGAGGCGTTGAATTTTTCGTGGGATAACAACGCCGTATATGCGCTTGAAAATGATTTCGAGGCGATGACCGTCGCCTGCAACTGGAATATACCCCAAGATGACTCAATGGAAAGCGAGGTTTTGAAATGAAGAAACAACTATTTGCCGCGATCGCCGCGGCGATCGCCACCGCGGTTGCCGCACAGGAACCCCCGGCTCCGCAAAATGAACCGATGATGCCGCCGCCGGATATGGCGGCTCCGGAATGTCCGATGGGCAAGGCGGTGGTCGGCGCTCCGGAAATGGAGGGCGGAATGGTGCTTATGATGCCGCCGCCGGAGGGCAGGGGGATGATGGCCATGCCCGGAGCCGAGGCGTGGAAACGCGACGCCGCGGAACGTGGACAGCGTCGCTCCGAAATCATGATTCTGATGCAGGCGTATAAAATTATGCCCGAAGAGGGGCGCGCCGCAATCAAGGCTGAACTGGAAAAGCGTATCCGCGAGGATTATTTGAGCCATCGCAAGCGCGCCGAACAGATGATTGCCAAAATGGAGGAACGCATCGCTAAAATGAAGGCTGAGCTGAGCGATGAGAAGACCGATGAAATGGTAAAGCGGGAATTTGACAAGCTGATGAATCTTCCGCCCATGCCGCCGGCCGGAATGCGGCCGGAAATGCGCAATGAAAAAAACGGTGGTCAGCCGCCGCGCATGATGCAGCAGCGGAATCGCGATGACCGTCGCGGCAACGCTCCGGAGCGAGACGGCCGTAAAAATCCGAATCGTAAAGAAATGAATTCACAGAAGCGTCCGCCGGCTCCTGACGCCGGAGCGTTTTCGGCGCCCGACGGCGAACCGGTTCCGCCTCCGGCACCGGAAGAAATGGAGTAAGCTGATGAAAGCCGAACTCGGATGGAAATTGGCAACGATCGCCGTGGCCGTCGGCGTGATCGCGTGCGGCGCTGACAATATCATGCAGCGAAAAAAACTCAACGAGTGCCGCGCGGCGGTTGCCGAACAGAAGGCGGCGCTTGATGAGCTGAAAGAGGGTATTCAGAAGATGGTGGCGGCCAGACCGCCGCGCGGCGATATGCGGCGACGCGGCAACTTTCAGCCGCCGAGCGGCGAGAACGGAAATTTCGCTCAGCCGCCGGAGGGATTTCAGCCGCCAACTGACGAAAACGGCGATCCGCTGCCGCCGCCGGATGGATTCGCGGCACAGAGCGGGGATGACAACGGTTCGTTACAGAATGCGCCGCGCCGTCCGCGCCGCCGGACGGCTGCTCCAACGGACGGTTCCGGCACAACCGCGAATTAAGGATTGACATTTCAATCGCGTCCGTCGTACTTGATTGTGGCGTCGGGCGTTCCCCGAGTCCCACGGCATGAGTCCGAATTTTTCGGACTCATGCTTTTTTATGTTCCGCTGAACGGCCGCGCGCGCCGCCGGACGGAGAAGTCCGGAAAAAAATATAAAAAGACCCCGCCGTTTTGAGGGGAACCCCCAAAGTCGGGACACAACTTTCGGGGTGCGTTTCATTGGCGGCAGGGCGTTGCGTCAATAGTTACTTTTTGAATCCGAGGCTCTCATTGGTCTGGGACAAGTAACGATCTTTGCTGATGTCGTAATCCATCTTTCCGGTGTCGAAAAACTGCTTGAACTGGTCGAGAATAAACGGCACAAACAGCGCGCGGCCGGTGTAGCCGGCGTTGTGCGGCGTCAGAATCACATTGTCCAGTTTGCGCAGCGGCGAGTCTTCGGCCAGCGGTTCGGTGTGGAAAACGTCAAGAATCGCGGTGAACCGCTTTTCCTGCAGCGCCTCGATCAGCGGCTCCTCCTGGAACAGTCGCGCGCGTCCGCAGTTCAGCAGCGTTGCGCCGTTTTTGACCATCGCCAGTTCTTTTTTTCCGATCCTGAACAGATTTTCAGCATTGACACCCACCAGACAGTGAATGAGGTCCGAGGTGGCGAGCACCTCTTCGAACGACGCCTTCTCCGCACCGTATTTTGCCAGTTCCTCCGCGCTTGAATGGTTGGACGCCACAATGATTTTTTTGAAGCGCAGCGGCTTCAGCATCCGCAGCAGATGCTTGGTGGTGTCGCCCATGCCCCAGATGCCGCAGGTCAGCTGGGTGAGGTCGCGCAGATCCCGATCAGGATTCCCCCAGCGCAGCGGCGTGGTGGCGTTGATTTGAACGTATTTCCAAAGATCGCGCGCGGCGATCAGCGACATCATCAGCGACCATTCCGCCACCGCCTCGGCCATCACCGGGTTGGCGCTGGTCACATGAACGTTGCAGTCGTAGGTGGACTCGTTGACCACCGCGGCCACACTGCCGGCGGAGTGGCCGATCAGCCGGACGTTCGGTGCGTGTTGTAAAAGCTCGCTTGAACACACCGGTGAGCCCCAGCTGGTGATCAGCGCATCATACTGCGGCAGGAGCGGTGTGAAGTCGAAGTCAAGAATGTCGCCGTCGGCGGCCGGAGTGTCAACCTGAAAGCCATACTGTGCGGCGCGTTTTTTACCTTCTTCCCGCCAAAAAAGATCGATAATCCCCTTGCCGCGGGTCATAAACAGAATTTTTTTGTTCATTTTTCCGCCATAAAAAAAGCCGGACCATGGTTAATGATCCGGCTGAATTGGAAAGTTATTTCCTGATTTCTTTCTGCAAATCCTCGTCGGCGGCAATTACGTCGGCGGTTTGACGCCGCCGGAAGTCCGCCAGCTTTTCCGCTATCGTTTCGCTGCCGAGCGCCAGAATCGCCGCCGCGTAAAGCGCGGCGTTTTTGCCGCCGGCCTTGCCCGCGGTGACGGTGGCCACCGGTATGCCCGGCGGCATTTGAACCGTGGCCAGCAGCGCGTCAAGCCCGTTGAAAGGCTCCGACGCCACCGGTATGCCGATGACCGGGAGCGTGGTATTGGCGGCCATTACGCCGGCCAGATGCGCCGCCATTCCGGCCGCGCAGATGATTACCTTGACTCCGTTGGCGGCGGCGCCGCGGGCAAATTCCGCGGCAACGTCCGGCGTGCGGTGGGCCGAGATTACTCTGGCGACATAGTCGATGCCGAACTCGTCGAACACCTTGAACGCCCCCTGCACAATGGCAAGGTCGCTCTTACTGCCCATAATCACGGCGACTTGCGGCATGATTACAGCTCCTTGTCCGTCGTTTCGGCGGCGGCTTCCGCGGCTGCGGCGAGACCGGCGGCCTTGGCGGCGGCACGTTCTTCTTCGCTCGGGAACTCGTAGCTGAGCAGGCCTTCGGCGATCTCAAGGAGCGCGGTGTCGATCTGGTTCGGAGAGTCGCAACGCACCATCGGGCGGGCGCCGAGCGAAAGCTGTTTCGCACGTTTTGCCGCCACCACCGACAGAATCTGCGGATCTTGGATCTTTTTGCGCGCACGTTCCAAATAAACGTTATTCATATTGACAACTCCTTGAATTAGTAGTCGATTACCGATTTATGGGATTCGATGCAGGTGCGGTCGTCGCTCATGATCCGCATAAAGCGCTTCTCGAATTCCGGACGGGCGTCGAGGATGTAGCGCAGAGTGGGAGCGATGCGGTCGGCGTCGAGATTGGCGTCGCGCAGCATGAGCAGGGAGACAAAGACGTAGGTCTCGTTCTCGACCAGACTGCGGGCCATCAGGTCGCGGTATTCCTGATCGTGCTTTTCATTGATGAAGTTGACAGCCTCAAGCTGTTTCGCGTACATGACTTCAACCATTTTGCGCGCTTCGGCCAGTTCGCAGGGAACCTGGCATTTGAGCAGTTCGGCGATGCGGACGTCGTTGTCGCGCTGCTGAACGCCGCCGATGGCCGCCACGACCTGCAGCTGGGTGGTTCCCTCGTAGATGTTGGTGATGCGGGCGTCGCGGTAGAAGCGCTCCACGTTGAAGTCCTTCATATAGCCGGTACCGCCGTGGATCTGGATGGCGTCGTACGCCACCGAGTTGGCGGTCTCGGTCGCCTGCGCCTTGCACATCGGAGTGAGGACGCCGGAGACTTTGTTGTAGTACTTCTGTTTTGCGCGAATTTCGTCGGTGACGTTTTCGCCTTCCGCCGCGGCGTTGTAGGCGTTGCGCAGATCGACGGCGCGGGTCGTTTCGTAGAGCAGGGCGCGGGCGGCCATGATCCGGGTCTTCATCGAGCAGAGCATGTCGTAAAGCGCCGGGAACTGGTCGATCGACTTCTTGAACTGTTCGCGTTCGGCCGCGTACTTGCGAGCTTCGGCGTAGGCGGCTTCGGCAATGCCGAGCGCCTGGGCGGAGATCGCCACGCGGGCGCCGTTCATCAGGCTCATCACATAGCGGGTGAGTCCGCGGCGGCGCTGGCCGCAGAGCTGGGCCGGAACGTCATTGTACTGAAGTTCGCAGGTGGCCACGCCGTGGATGCCGAGTTTGTTCTCGATACGGCGGACGACCAGCTGCGGGCAGGCGTCGGCGATGAACATGGAGAGTCCGCGTCCGTCGCTGGTGCCGTCCTCGGAGCGGGCCAGCACCAGGTGGCACTTGGCGCAGCCGTTGGTGATGAAGCGCTTCATGCCGTTGAGGAACCAGTTGCCGTCCTTGTCCTGCCAGGCGCGAAGCCGGACGGACTGGAGGTCGGAACCGGAGTCCGGCTCGGTCAGGTCCATTGATCCGTCGATTTCGCCGGTGCAGAAGCGCGGCAGATAGGCCTGACGCTGCTCTTCGCTGCCGAAGTCGCAGATGGTTTCCGCGATGTCCTGCAGCCCGACGAGGTTCTGCAGACTGGCGTCGGCGCGCGACACCATTTCGGTGATGGCGATGTAGACGGAGCAGGGGAAGTTCAGCCCGCCGTAGCGGTGGGGCAGAACCACGCCCATCACGTCGGCCTGAGCGAGATCCTTGAGGTTCTGCACGGTCAGCGGGTGATAGGTGACGTGGTTGTTTTCGAAGTGCGGGCCTTCGGCGTCAACGGTGCGGCTGCGCGGCGCGATGCGTTCGGCGCAGATTTCACCGACCACTTTCAGTACGCGGTCATAGTTGTCGCAGGCGTCGGCAAAATCCGCCGGCGCGTTGTCGAATTCGGAGGCGAAGCTGTAATTGTTTTCCTTCATGCCGACGGCCTCGGCCAGGTCGAGGTTTTTCAGCGTGAAGACCAAATCGCGGTTTTCAGAGTAAAAGTTAGCCATCGAGGTGCTCCATTCTATTTTACTTTGGCCTTGAAGGCGTTGATGAGCTTGGGCAGAACGTCGTTCAGGTCACCGACGATCTTGTAGTGGGCGATCTGGAAGATCGGCGCGTTCGGGTCGGTGTTGATGGCGATGATCTTCTTGGACTCGGCCATGCCGGCGCGGTGCTGAATGGCGCCGGAGATGCCGCAGGCGATGTAGAGTTTCGGGCGTACGGTCACGCCGGTCTGACCCACCTGATGGTCGTGATCGATCCATCCGGCGTCAACCGCGGCGCGGCTGGCCGCCACTTCGCCGCCGAGGGTTTCGGCCAGCTTGCCGAGCAGTTTGAAGTTGTCGGCCGAACCCACGCCGTAGCCGCCGGCCACGATGATCTGGGCGCCCTTGAGATCGACGCTCTTTTCTTCGCGGACACGCTTGATGACCTTGATCGCGGTTTCCGCGTCGGTCAAGGCAACTTCGGCGCGGACGAGTTCGCCCTTGCGGGACGGGTCCGACTTGTCCATCTTCATCACGCCTTCGCGGACGGTGACCATCTGCGGATCGTCCCAAGTGTTGACGATGGTGGCGATGATGTTGCCGCCGAAAGCCGGACGGATCTGCATGAGCTTGTCCTTGTAGCTTTTGGCGTTGACTTTATCTTCAAAGTCGTCAATTTTCAAATTGGTGCAGTCGGCGGTGAGGCCGGCGAGCTTTTCGGAGGCGATGCGGGGCGCGAGTTCGCGGCCCTTCATGGTGGCGCCGAAAAGCAGAATGTTCGGCTTGTGCGCCTTGACCAGATCCATGATGACCCGGGCGTAGGCGAGGACGGTGAACGGTTCGAGCCGTTTGTCTTCGGCAAGAATGACGGTGTCGCAGCCGTAGCTGTAAAGCGTGTCGGCGAGCTTTTCGATCTTGTCTCCGAGGAGCACGGCTTCGAGTTTTACCTTCAACCGGTCGGCGAGTTCGCGCCCTTTGCACACCAGCTCAAGGCTGACGTCGGCGATTTTTCCGCCTTCCTGTTCGATGAAAACCCAGACATTTCCGATTTTTTGAGTCATATCTATCACCCCAGAGTGTGGTCGGTAATGAGTTCGTGGATGAGGAGGTTGATCCCCTCGGCGGTAGCGGCGACTTCTTTGGCGGCGCCGCCGGAGAGCACGACGCTTTCGATGTTCTTGACCTTGGTCGGAGATCCGGCCAGACCGATGCGCTTGGGATCGGCATTGACCGCCGCGGCGTTGAGTTCCTTGATGATCAGACCTTTTGCCGCGAGCGTTTTCTCGGCGGCGGCGAGGTCTTCGGCCTCGGAATAGTCGGCGTCGGCGAAGCGTTTCTTGAGTTCGCTCGGCGTTACGGCGCGCTTGAATTTCATGATGCGCTTGGCGGCTTCCGGCCGGGGTGTGTTGGCGTCCACCACGGTGAGCAGGCAGGGCAGCGGCGCTTCGAGAATTTCATAGCCGCCTTCGATTGCGCGGCGCGCGGTGATTTTCCGGTCATTCAGCTCAACGACTTCCTCAACATAGCAGATCTGCGGAACGTGAAGTTTTTCCGCGAGCTGGGGGCCGACCTGGGCGGTGTCGCCGTCGATGGCCTGACGTCCGCAGAGGATGAGGTCCGGCTTGAATTGTTTGGCCACGCAGCTGAGTGCGTAGCTGGTGGCAAGCGTGTCGGCGCCGGCAAAGGCGCGGTCGGTCAGCAGCATCGCTTCGTCGGCTCCGCGGTAAAGTGCATCGCGGAGCACTTCGGTGGCGGAGGGCGGCCCCATGGTGGCGACCGCAACTTTTGCGTCATAGCGATCCTTGAGCTGGAGGGCCAGTTCAAGCGCATTCAAGTCTTCCGGGTTGAAGATCGCCGGCAGTGCGGCGCGGTTGACCGTTCCGTCGGCCTTCATCGCGTCTCCGGTGATGTTCTGGGTGTCCGGAACCTGTTTTACGAATACGAGTATGGTGTATTTCACATCAGCTCCTTTGTTTGCATTCAAAAAAGGCAATCTTAGTAATATAGCATATATGGCTGGAAAATCCAGTCATATATATGGGTTTATGCGTTTTTCGCGGTCGATTGAGGTGGCGGAGCCGTGTCCTGGAAACACTTTTGTCCGGGGTGGCAGGGCGAACAGTCCGCTCTTGATTGAGTTCAGCAGATCGGGCAGCGAGCCGCCGGGAAAGTCGGTGCGGCCGATGCTGGAGGCAAACAGGGTGTCGCCGGAAAAAAGCGCGGCGAGCGTCGGAAAATAGAACGACACGCCGCCGGGGGTGTGACCCGGGGTTTTGATGACGACCGGTTCATTGAAATCGATATTATCGTCAACGGTCTCCGGCGGCGGCAGAGCTTCCGGAGCCGGAATGTACGGCGGGAAGCAGTTGTCCGGGCTGAAGAACAGTTCGCGGTCGGCCGGATTCAGATAGCAGTGTTTTACTCCGAGTTTTTGGGCAATGACGGCGGCGGCTCCGATATGGTCGAAATGACCGTGAGTGAACAGAATTTCCGCCTCGGAAAATTTTAATCCGGCGGCGGCGGAGAGGATGTCGGCCGGCGAGTCGCCGGGATCGATCACAAAAAGGCGGCCTTCCGGTTCAAGCTGGACCAGATAACAGTTTTCCTCAAGCGGACCGGTTGTTACAGCTTTTATCATAGTGGGGTAATATAGCACGTTGATGAAAAAAATCAATAGCGGAAGAATTCAAGAAACGTCAGTTTGCCGTCGGTTGGTCCGGAGGCGGGAAAGGCGGCGAAGCTGAAAACCAGTCTTGACGACGGATGGTTGTCGCGCGCGGCGCGGAGTATGCGGACGGTGAAGGTGCCGGACTCCTGCTGGGTGAAGGTGTTGCGCAGTACGTCGAGCAGGTCGGAGTTGAGATTGTCGGTCAGCGGGGTGCGGTCTTTTTTGTATTGGGCGATGGAGTCGAGGGCGGCTTCGGCGTCGGACTCCTCCAGACCGGCGCGGATCAGCTGGGCGTAGGTGGCGTTCATCAGCGGAACGCCGCCGGAGAGGTCGATTTCACAGCCGTGCGGAGGGATCAGCTGGACGGCGGTGAGGCGGCCGTCGGCGTCGAACGGAAAACAGGCGGAGAATCCGGGAATCCATGAGAGTTCCTCGCGGTATTCCAGAGCGGCGTTGCGGGGGAGGGGGCGGCGGTTGTCGTTTTCGTAGTCGTCGGCTTCACATCCGTCGGAGACGGCGCGGTCGGAGTCGGAATCGGTGTAGTCGTTGCAGCGGTTCAGCAGTGCGGCGAGATCGTCCTGAAGCTGACTGTCGCCGTCGTTGGCGTCGGAGGCGATGGAAAATTCGTTTTGGAGGTCGTCGGGATTCATGCCGCGCACGGCGTCGTCGATCGCAAAGGTCACGGGAGTGCCGTAGTAGTCGATGGTGTGGAC
>JAEWSS010000256.1 GCA_023459755.1 Verrucomicrobiota bacterium
CAATAAAACAGGCGGCGGACGATAAATGAAAACACGGTTTTACTCCCCCTGTGAAAACAGATCGTCCGGTCCGGCGGCGGCGATGGAACCGGTGATGAAGCCGGAAAACTTATCGCGCAGATCGTCAAGTTTTTTGAGGTAGTAGGCGCGATTGTAGTCCGGCGTTTCCGGCGCATCGGTCAGCAGTTTCGAGTTTCCGGTCACCGGAACATTTTTCTTTTCACCGGTCACATAATAGGTGATCTGGTCGCCCGGCAGGTAGTCGCGGCCGGACTGTGCCGCCAGTTCATAGGCGGCGGAGCGCCGTCCGGAGCCGTCGGCCAGCTTTCGTTTGTAGGTGGCGGCGGAATCCTTCAGCGTTTCGGTTTTTGCAAGTTGAATCACGGGCAGGGTGGCGGCGGATATTCCCTGGTGGAGTTCGGAATATTTTTCCTGAACCGGCCGGACGTCGCCGCGCAGAAGCGAGTTCAGAATAACCTCCATGAAGTCGCGCTGAAACGGTTCCAGCCCGCGTGACTTGAGGGCGGCGCCGGAAATCTCCATTTCGCCGTTGGCGCCCAGCAGTGCGTAGTTTTTGCTTTTGTAGCAGAACATGGCGACGTATGACCCGTCAATCTCAATTTCGATTCCCGGCGGCAGTATGGTCTGCACTCCGGACAGCCAGAATTCCGGTGCGGCGTTGTCTGTCGGCGGCATGAAATACACGCCGTCGGTGTCGGCCTCCAGTACGGTGCAGCGATTTGCGGTCAGATAGTCGAGCATGGAGCGCAGGATTTCACGGCCGCGCGTGGTGATGCGCTCCGCCAGCAGATAGTCGTTGAACGTGGACTGTGCCGCGCCGAGGTAGCCGTAGAAAGAGTTGATCAATATTTTAAAAGAACTTTGAAGCGCGCTGAAATAATCGCGTTCAGCCGGAGTCGCCGCTTTTCTTGCTGAGTCCTTGGCCGCGAGGCGGAATTCGCGCAGTTTGCGCAGAATGCCGGTGAATTCGCCCAGCCGGTCGCGCGACGGCTTCCAGTCGCCGGCCAGAATGATCGACGGGTACAGACTGCGCACGTCGCAGTGCAGAATTGTGTGAAACACTCCGGTGACCGGCGCCGCAGTCAGCGCTCCGGAAAACTGACGCGGAGGTTCCGGAAGCGGAAGTGAGGCGCGTTTGACAATATAGTTGGCCGTCAGCAGACTGTCGATCACCGTGGCTTTGCCGCGCAGTACGCAGTCCTGGAGTTTCAGCGGAACCAGCTGGGTAATGAACAGATAGCTTGGAAGCAGAATTTCGGAGAGTCCGCGGCATTCGCGGGCATCGTCCAGGGCGTAGGCCAGAAGTTTTTCCGGGTCGTTTTTCCAGACCGCGGTGATAGTTGCGCCTTCGACATAGGTGCGGTCGGGGGCGGCGATGTTGAAATGTTTGGCCAGATATTTCAAGTTCAGCGATTCGAGCGACCGGTGTATCACGTCATAGAATTGCGCCAGATGGCAGGTGTCCACCACACTGCGCCCGTAGATGTCGTAGCGGGTGTAGGTGACGGCGCGTTCGGCGGCGTAGAACATTGAACTGCGCTTTTTGGGCGTCGAACCGTTGCGGCCGAGTGCCAGCGCTATTTTGTGGCGTTTGCAGCGGGTTTCCACATACGGCAGGTCGAAGCGGCAGATGTTGTGCCCTTCGATCACATCCGGATCGCGTTCCCGAACCACCGCTATAAATTTTTCCAAAAGTTCTTTTTCATCACAGTCGCGCTGAGAGAGCACGGTCTCGAAGCCGTGATTGTCGCAGATGGAAATTATGATAATTTCGTCTTCAGGTCGTGAGGCGTTGGGAAACTCGTAGCCGTCGGCGGTCACGGTTTCGATGTCGAACTGAAGCCGGCGGACGTCGTTGAACTTCATGCCGCGGTACAATCGCAGCTCAAGTGATGTGAGTATCTGCGAGGTAAGATCGCCGACGATCATGCGCGGCGACTTTTTATTTTTCTTAAGTTCGCTGACAGCTGTATTATAGACCGCGACCGACGGAAATTCCGCCAGCGTTCCCAAAATTTCGCCTCCGGCCAACGGGGTCAAGGTGAATTTTTCCGCAAAACTGTCCAGCTCGTGCTGATCGGCCAGCAGCAGCCATGGAGCAAACGGCAGTTTTTCGGAATGAACCGCGCCGTTTTCCCGGAAGAAAAGTTCCGCTTCCCCGCCGTTTGCGGCAACTTCGGCGGCCACCAGAAAATTCCGTCTGGAATTGCTGATTGAGTCCAAATGCTCCATTCGTCGCCTCCTCCCTGCGTCGGAATGTTAAAATGAAACGGTGACTTCTCCGGAGATTTTCACCGGCGGCGGCATTAGTTTTAACTTGGGCTCGTCGATGTTTTTCCAGTCGATATTCCAGCTGCGCAGCAGTAGCGGCGAAGTCGGCGGACCGAAGACGTTGAGGTCGAGCACTAATATTTCGCGGTCGCTGGTCACATATACATCCATCGCCAGACTGCCATCCGGCAGTTTGTCTTTTATTTTTCCGGCAAACTTTGCCAGCAGCTTCCAATATTTGTCCTTTACTCCTTCCAGCCGGCGAAAGTGGCGGATCAGGAAATACTGACTGGCCGCCGCCAGCTCGCCATCAACAAAAAAAAGGCGAAATTCACGGGGAATGCTCATCCTTCTGAACGGGCGGATGCAGATCGTGTCCGCCATTCCGCCGGCGACCGCCGCGCGAACTTTGGCGCTGCGGGCCAGAAAAACCCAGGCGCTGCGGGCGGAATGAACCGCGCCGCGTTTTGCGTAATAGCGTTCGGTATCGGTTGGCGCGCAGCTGTCCACAAGAACAAAGTTGTTGCCGGGGCGGTGCATCAGCGGCTGCATTTTCGCGATTACCGCTTTTGCCGCCGGAGAGTCCTCCTCGCCGGCCGCCAGAGCATTTAGTTCGTTGGGCTCAAGTTTTAGGAAATTAGTCGGGAAAGTGTGCTTTTTGAGCGTTTTATACCAGACCGGAATCCGCAAAAAATCGTCCATCGTCATTCCTCTTTACTCTGACGCGGCAGTCGCGTCATGGCCACATGGTTGCAGGCGATCATGGCATAGCCCACGAAGCCGACCGAAAAAATCAGGTTGAAATCGATATATGGCAAATCAAGTGCCGGAAACAGCGACGCCACCAGCATCACCGGCATGCCGGCATAAAAATTTATTACAAAAACGTCGCGCAGTGATAGTATTCCGGCCGAGCGGAACGAGCCGAACCAGCCAAACACCAGTGAGAACAGCACCACAACCGGAACCGTCTGCATAAAGATAAAAAGCAAAGCCCCGGAAAACAGCATGGTTTTGGGGTGGGCGATCGCGTTGGCCAGCATGTTTGAAAAACGCATTTCCGGCGGCAGCTCGTTTGCCGGAAGGTTCATCAACCGGCGAATATTTTCAGCGTTGCGAGGCTGGGTGGCGCCGGGATTGGTTTCCGGCAACAAAGTGTCCCCCATCCAGAGCAGTATGTGGCGCGGCGAAAAAATCAACCCCCCGACAGCATTTCCGGCATAGTCCGGCAATTCCCCGTTGACTGCGTTCTGCGGCAGATAGCAGGCGGAAAATCCGCCCGGCAGCAGGATTGAGCGTGCCTTGTCCGGCGATTTTTCCACCGCAAGTCCGCCTTCGGCATTGGCGACCAGTTTCCCGAATTCCTGTTCGACCAGACTGTGCGACGCCCGGTAGATCTTCATCAGTCGAGGATATTGGAACATCCCGATGACAACCGCGCACAGGATGACCGTAAGCACAAAGCGCCACATTGCCAGCCATATCGAGCCGGCGGCAAGTTCTGGAAACCGCCTCAGGCCGCGGCATACATCGAAGAATGTTCGGAAAAAGTTCATAAAAATATTCAGACCGTTCTGCGATAGTTGCTGCGTCCGCCTTCGCGGCGCAGATTTTTGACCTTGACTTCAACCTTCGCGTATTCCTGCGGCGACAGCCGGTCAATAAAAGTTATTCCGTTCAGGTGGTCGATCTCATGCTGCAGACAGCGGGCAAGCAATCCGTCGCAGTCGCATTCAATTTTTTCGCCGTCCGGCAGCGTGGCGCGAAATTTTACGAACCGTGGCCGAACCACTTTCGCCCAGATCCCCGGCACACTCAGACAGCCCTCTTCGCGTTCAGCCGTTTCCTCCGATGACTCGATTATTTCCGGGTTCAGCAGAATCAGCGGCATGCGCGGCAGCAGCAGCATCTCGCCGGGGCTGGCTGGTGCGGACATCGAATCCAGCGGCACCCCGACAACGATCATCCTGAGGTTGCGGCCGACCTGCGGAGCCGCCAACCCGATGCCGTTGAATTTTTCCATGTCATCCAGCATGTGTTCGGCCAGCTTTTGCAAAGCTGCGTCGAATTCGGTTACCGGCTCCGATTTTTTTTTCAGCGCCGGTGATCCGAGTGTTTCCACAAAGCTGACGGCTGGGCGTTTGCGCGTCCGTATCATTGAACCAGTCCTCAGTCTTCCGACGGTTGATAACGGTCATCAAAATTATAACCGGTGGAGTCGATGTTCGCCGCGGCGATCAGCTGGGCTTTCGCGTTCTGGATATTTACCAACGCGGTGGCGTGGTTCATTTCGGCGGTCACATAGTCGGTCTGCGCCTCGTTGAGTCGGGGCAGCGCCACGGTGCCGTTGTCGTATTCAATCTGAACCAGTTCGCGCTGCTGATCCACCAGGCTCAAGGTCATGGCATAGGTGCGCGCCTGCTTCACGCTCTGAACGTAATTGCTGTAGGCGGTGCGGACTTCCTGAACCACATTAAGCCAGTTTGCTGCCAGATCGAACTGGCTTCCGGCCATGCTGGCCTGGGCTTCGCGGACCGCGTTGTAGCGCTGGCCGCCGTTGAACAGCACCCAGTCGGCCTGAACGCCGTAGCTGAAGCTCGGGCTGTTGTAGTAGTTGCGGGAGGCCTTGGAGGAAATCGTGCCGGTGCTGTAGCCGTAGGACTTGCTGGCGTTGGTGTTGAAGCCGAACGCGATGCTGCCGGACAAGGTGGGCGAAAACGAGCTGTAGGCACCATAGAGATTGTATTTGGAGATTTCAACCGCTTCGCGATAGGCCGCGAGGTCGGGCCGGTTGTGCAGAGCGGTGTCGAGATAGACATCGATACTGGACAGCGGTTCGTCGAGGTTGACCACAACGTCCTCAAACTCCACGTTGGACGGCAGCACGCCTTCGGAGTACCCCATCAGTGACGCAAGGGCAAACACCGCGACATCATAGTTGTATTCGGCTTGAATCTGCGAGGAAATCGCTTCGTTGATCTTAATCTGAAAGTTCAAAACTTCGCTCATCGCCACCGCTCCGACCCGGTATTTGTCGTTGCTGGCGTTGAGGTTGACGGTCTGGAAGTCGCGGTTGTTGATGGCGATCGCGCGCTGAGCTTTGGCCAGCAGAATGTCGTTGTAGGCATAGGCGACCGACTGCATCAGCTGCCGACGCGAGTTTTCCTCCATATCGGCGGTATATTCATAGTTGTGCTTGGCGGCCATTGAGTTGAAGTAGCGGGCGAATCCGTCAAACAGCAGCCATGAGGCCTGAAGTCCGGTGGATGTGTTGAAGCCGCGGCCGCCGACGTTGCTGGTCGGTGAATGGGTGTTGTAATAGTCGTAATGGTTTTCCGACGCCGAAAAACTGGATGAAACGGTCGGAGAAAACTGTCCGAGGGCCTGATAGTATTTCATTCTGGCGGCGTTGACCGCATGATAGGCCGAAATATAACTGGGATTGTTCATAACGGCGATCCGCTGTGCGGTGCTGAGGTCAAGAACCTTGACACCGGCGAGAATGGTGTTACTCTCGGTCAGATCGCGTTCGGTGAAGGAGTTGCCGCTCATGCTTGCGGGAACGGGGGTGTAGTTGTAGCATCCTGTGAGCGCGAGCGCCGCCGCCAGCGCTCCGACGGTCAGCGCCGATAGCTTTTTGTTCATTTTATGAATCTCTCCTTGATTTTTTTTTCATCGCTTTAGAAAAAACCGCTTCCCCCGCCGAATTGGTAAACGCGCCCGGCCGCGGTTTTATTGTTTTTTATCCCGTTCTTATAGAGAATATATACTAAGAAAAAGAAAATTCAATTATTTTTCAGGTAAAAAGCCGTTCTTTTTCCGTGCGCGAACCGCTTTGAAAAAGTCTTGAAGCTGTGCCAGACACTCCGTTTGCAGCACGCCGGAAACCGTTTCCACCCGCCACAACGCACCGGGCAGACCGCAGATGTTCAATGCCGATCCGCAGGCGCCGTATTTCGCGTCGGGAACGGCAAATACAACTTTTTGCAAGTGAGCGTTGACCATGGCTCCGGCGCACATCGCGCAGGGTTCCTTGGTCACATAGAGTGTTACTTTGTCCAGCCGCCAGTCGCCGATGGTGTTTGCCGCCTGGGTTATTGCCAGCATTTCGGCGTGGGCGGTGGCATCTTTGAGCTGTTCGACCATGTTGCCGGACTTCGCGATTACCGTGCGGTCCAGCACCGCGACGGCGCCGACCGGAACTTCGCCGCGTTCGGCTGCCGCGGCGGCTTCGGCCAGCGCTTTGCGCATGTAATACTCATCTGAAAAAAAATCCATCAGCGTTCGACCACCGTGCCGCTGATTATGACGTCTCCATTGCGGACAAAGCGGAATTGTACGTCATTTTCACGATAAGGATAGCTGAACACAAATTCGTTTCCGCTCTCGGAGATGTGCACTTCACTCGGCAGGAATACTTTGTCCAGCGTCTTGACGTTGCGCGCGTAAGAGAAGTCGATATGTTCGGCGATATATTTTGCCGCCTCGTATTTTTCACGCGAATTGGGGGCGCAGTAGGGATCGCGCAGTACGGCGATCTGGGCGGCGCAGTTTTTCAGTGCCAGTGGATCTTCAACCGGAATTTTTTCCGGCGAAGCGCATCCGGAGACAAGTGCGAATGCCGTGGCCAGCAGTACGATTGGAAGCGATAAAATATTTTTCATCGAATCTGGACTCCTTTGCATTTTTTTCGTTGCTTCGTCATATTCGGCGTCAGCCCTCGTCCGCAACGGACAATGTTCCAGCGGCGGACGCGTCATCTTTTTCACCGTGCCGGACGCGGCCGCGGCCGTATTCCTGTTTTTATCGCCGCGTTGCGTCGATCTTGCAGTTTTTCCGGTTCGTGCTCCGCATTGACGGCGGTGTGTTTTTTATTGAATCCGATATTTGCCGTACCGTTCAAAGCGGTTTTACATCATAAAGCTGCAAAAGCTCCGGACGCATGGCGATCTGGGCATGGCAT
>JAEWSS010000257.1 GCA_023459755.1 Verrucomicrobiota bacterium
GGATAGACCCGCTGGAGCATCCGGCAGTGCGCCATCACCGGAGAACCGACCGCGGTGATTTTTCCGGCCAGCTCCGGCAGATATTTGCGGATATAGTCCACCGCGGTGGGACAGGCGCTGGAGAGCAGCAGTCCGCCGGATATTTTATCCAGCTCATGCGCCACGTCGGAAGAGACGATCTGCGCTCCGAGCGCGGTTTCGCTGACACCGGAAGCGCCGAGCATCTTCAGCGCCCGGATCAGCTTCCCGGCCGGCAGGTCGCGAAATTCGCTGACCCACGACGGCGCCAGCGAAATGTAGACCGGACTCCGGCCGGCGGCCAGCTCGCGGAATGCCGCCGCGTCATTTCTCACCCGCTTCGCCTTGACCGGACACACCTCCACGCATTTGCCGCAGGCCACGCACATTTCGGGAATCACCGCCGCGTGGCCGTCGCGCACGCGGATCGCCTTGACCGGACAGTGACGAACGCATTTGTAGCAGTCCTGACACTCCGTCACCACCGTGTAAACCGGATAGGAAACGTTCATCGCATATCCCTTCTCCTGAAATTGCCAGTGCAGAATATTCCGACAACAAAGATAACCGTGATTTACTCGAAAGTCAAGTCCGTTTATAAAACCGTTTTTCCACGTTTCACAAAATTGTTCCGTCCGCCGTCCGGTCTTGCTTTGCGCGGCGTTCCGTGCTATATTAGTTTCAGTTATGAAAGGAAGCGGAAATGCCGGACAAAAACGAAAAAAAAGAGATCGACGAACAGAAAATCCTTGAACTGCTTGCTTCGTTTGAACATGACCGGAACAAAACCGGATGCTATCCGCGCTGGAAGGCCGGAATCCTCTGGGGCGCGGTGACCTGGCTGTTCGCCGCCCTGATATTGTTCATCCTTTATCTGCCCGGCATCAAACCGACCGTGATGACCTGGCCGCTGCTCTGTCTGGGCGCCTCCGGTCTGGCGGCGGCGGTGTGGACCATCGTCACCTTCCGCCCGGACTGCCGATGAGCGAAGCGCCGGCAAAACTCGAATTCCGGTCGGGAACGCTCATTTTGAACCGCACTCCGCCCGCCGCAATCGCCGCATGGTTCGCCGCTGATCCGCGCGCCGGAATCCACCGGGCAAGAGCCTGCGACTATCCGGCGGTCGCCCTCGCCGCACGCGCCGCAAAAATTGCAGTCGACGACCGGGTGTGCGATTTTCCGCCGGTTAAATTTGATTTCCACAAAACCTTCACGCCGCTTCCCCATCAGTCGGCCGCGTATCTGGCGTGGCGGGAGAACGGCTTTCGCGGCATCGCCGCCCTGCCGACCGGGTCGGGCAAAACCTTTCTGGCCATGATGGCGATCCGCAAACTTCAGCGCCCCGCCATCGTGCTGGTGCCGACCATCGATCTGCTGGAGCAGTGGGCGGCGCAGTTGAAGGAGTTCTTCGGCGTCGAAGTCGGGATGCTCGGCGGAGGCGAACACAACGTGCGTCCGCTGACCGTGTCAACCTACGACTCGGCGGTGCTGCACATGGAATTTGTCGGCAACCGGTTCGCGCTGCTGATCTGCGACGAGTGCCACCATCTGCCCGGCCCGCTCTACCGGACCGCCGCCGAACAGTGCGTGGCGCCGTACCGGTTGGGCCTGTCGGCCACGCCGGAGGACGACGACCCCGAACGTTTCGCCGTTCTCACCGGACTTCTGGGCAAGGTTGTGGCCGACGTCGGCGTGACCGAACTGGAGGGCAAGGTACTGGCGCCCTATATTGTCCGGTCGATCAAAACCCGTCTGGAACCGGACGAACGCGCCGAATACGAGCAGTGCCGTCAGCTTTACCGGAACTTCGCACTGCGCGCCGGAATCAATTTTTCACACCGCGACGCCTGGCGCGACTTCATCTTCGCCGCCTCGCGGACACCGGAGGGGCGCGAAGCCCTGCATGCCTGTCTGCGTCAGCGCGAACTCAGCCGCCGGTCGCGGAACAAACTTGCCGCGGTGTGGGAGCTGTTGCGCCGTCACCGCGGCGAACGGATGCTGATTTTCACCGCCGACAACGCCACCGCCTACGCGCTCGGCCGGGAATTTCTGCTCCCGGTGCTGACCCACCACACCAAACCGGCCGAACGCCGCGACATGCTGGAAAAACTGCGCTCCGGCGTCTGCGACGTGCTGGTCACCAGCAAAGTGCTGAACGAGGGCGTGGACGTGCCGGAGGCGGCGGTCGGGATTGTGGTCTCCGGCTCCGGAAGCGTACGCGAACACGTTCAGCGGCTCGGCCGGATTCTGCGGTCGCGGCCGGGGAAACAGGCGGTTCTGTACGAACTGGTGTCGGCCGACACCTCCGAGGAATATGTAATGCGCCGCCGTCGGCGACACGACGCCTACCGCGGAAAAACGAGGTGATTTCATGGCCGTATTGTCACGCGAATTTCTGAACTTCCGCCGGGTGGACGGCGCCGCTAAATTCCGGTTCGCCGCGCCGGACGACCCAGCGATGCTGGACTTCGCCGGAGCATTGGACGCCGTCGCCGCCCAGTCCGCCGAACTCGGCCTCAGCCGGGGCGAAACCGAGGCGATGCTCGGCGCCGCCGTCGGCGGCAACAACGCAAAATTCGAGGCGGGCATGATCGCGCTGATCGGAAAAAGGCTCGACTTCACACCGCCGGACGACCTCGACTACCCGGCCATGCGCGCCGGATTGTTCGCCCGTTCGTCGGAACTGCTGAAGTCGGACGTGCCGACGCTCGCAGCCTACCGGACGCTCGCCGCGCCGCCGGAATGCGACATCTACGGCGATCTGCCGGACAACGAACGCTGTACAAACTACCGTCGGCTGACGCCGCCTGAACTGCTTAATCTATATAATGTCTCCCAAGTTCAGACCCTGCTCTGCTTCACTGAAAAACTGGTGGTCAGAACCGCGCCGTCCGATCCGGCAAAACTGCGGAATCTGTTCAAACACCTGAAATTCTGCCGGCTGCTGGCCGAGGTGGATGACCCCGGAAACGGCAAACCGGTGACAATCGTCGTCTCCGGACCGCTGGCGATGTTCTCGGAAAACCGCAAATACGCGCTCCAGCTGGCCGCATTTTTCCCGGAGGTGCTGAATCAGGAAAAATGGTCGCTTTCCAGTGTCGCAAAACCGCCGGCCGGAAGCGAAGTGAAAATCACGCTGAACTGGAAGTCCGGGCTGCGTCCGGTCAGCCGCCGCTACGCGACCTACATTCCGGAGGAATTTGCCATGTTCGCCAAACTTTTCCGGGAAAAAAACACCGGGTTCGCACTGTCCGACGAACCGCCGCACCCGGTCCGGCTTCACGGCGGCGAAACCGCCATTCCCGACTTCGAGTTCATTTCCGCCGCCACCGGAAAAAAATTCGCCGTGGAACTTTTTCACCGCCACCACGCCACCGCGCTGAACCGACGGCTCGAACAAATCAAAAACGGCGGAATCGACTGTGAATATATACTCGGAATCGACCGTTATTTGACAAAAAACAATAATCTTTCTTCTATTTTTGACAACTTTTCCGACGTTCCGTTTGTCTTTTTCTTCAGCGGATTTCCCGGTGTCGACCGGGTGGCCCGCCGACTGGCCGCGCTCGACAAATAATATTTGAATTCAACGGCTTGAATAATCGGCAATCCGTGTTATTTTAATAGGGCTAAAATGTAAAACAAACCGGAAAGTCAGGTGAAACATGGCTAATGTCGATTTGGAAATGCTCTCCTCGCTGTCTCCCAGAGAGAAGAAATACTACAACGCATTGATGCAGTACCGCGATGTTATCGCCGGTAACATGAAAACCCATGCCGACGCGCTCGACGCCGCCAATGCCGACAAGCGCGGCGTAACCACCCACATGGCGGACGTCGGCAGCGACAGTTCCCGTCACGAGATGGAACTGCGCATGATGACCGACGAAGGCGGCGTGCTTGAAATGATCAATGACGCCATTTCAAGAATCTTCGACCACGAGTTCGGCAAATGCCAGGACTGCGGCAAGGAGATTTCCGAAGCTAGGCTGGACGCGAAACCGTATGCGCAATACTGCATCAAATGCAAATCCATCCGGGAAAAACATAATGGACGCAACCCCTTCGTCGACTGAACCGGCGGCGTGTAAATACACCGTCCGTCCGCGCACCGGCAAAGAGCTGCGGCTGTTCGCGGCCTCCGGCGTCACGGCGGTGGCGCTGCTCGCCGCCGACCAGTTCACCAAAATTGCGGCCGAACGCCTGCTGAAAGGCCGGCCGCCGGTGGTGGTGATACCGGACTTTTTCTCGTTCGCGTTCATCACCAACAAAGGAGCGGCGTGGGGCATTTTTCACGGGTACGCGGTCCTGTTGCTGGCGGTGGCCGCCGTGGTCGCGGTGCTGGCGGTTTGGAACTTCCGCCGGCTGACCGAAGGATTTGCGGAACGCTACTGGGCGCTTTCGATCATTCTCTCCGGCGTGATCGGCAACGCCATCGACCGGTTGTGGCGGGGCGAAGTGGTGGATTTCCTTGACTTCCAGTTCGGTTCATGGCATTTTCCGACCTTCAATGTGGCCGACTGCGCAATCACGATCGGCGTGGGCATCTATATTATTTCCAACCTTTTGCGCGGCAGTAAAAAGGAACCGGCCGACGATGCCAGCGGCAAAAAAATCTCCTGATTTTATCGTCGTGGCCGGCGCCACCGCCTCCGGCAAAAGCGCCGCGGCGATGCGTCTGGCCGAACTTGCTCCGATTGAGATCGTCTCCGGGGACTCGATGCAGTTCTACCGCACGCTCGACATCGGCACCGCAAAACCGTCGGCGGCCGACCGGCGGAAAGTGCCTCACCACCTGATCGACATTTTCGACTTTTCAGAGCGGGTGGACGTTCGCCGTTTCATCGCTTTGGCCGAAAACGCAATCCGGGATATTTCCGATCGCGGCAGAATTCCCTGCGTGGTCGGCGGAACCGGATTTTATTTAAAAAGTCTGATCTACGGGCTGGACGACCTGCCGTCATCGCCCGAACTGCGCGCCGAACTCGACGCCAAGTTCGCCGCTCCCGACCGCTTCGACGCGCTGCGCCGCGAAATGCAGCGGCGCGACCCCGCCGCGCTTCAACTGTGGAACCTTCACCAGCGCAAACTGCTCCGCGCGCTTGAAGTTCTGATCCTCACCGGCGGACAGTCCGTCACCACACTGCTGACCGGCGAAAAAAAGCCGCGCTTCAACGTAAGAACGTTCATAATCGACCGCCCGCGCGAAGAACTCCGCTGCCGCATCGAACAGCGCACCTCCGCCATGCTCGCCGCCGGCTGGGTCGAGGAGACCGCCCGCGCCGTCGCCGCCGGACTGCTCACCTCGCCCACCGCCCATCAGGCGCTCGGCTATCCGATCATTGCGGAACACCTTGCGGGCAGACTCTCCGCC
>JAEWSS010000258.1 GCA_023459755.1 Verrucomicrobiota bacterium
CCCGGTCGAAACCGTAACCACCGTCCACAATCTCGCCATCATCGCCCGAGCCAGACCGGACGACAAACTTAAACTGGTGAAAACACTTCGCGCCTCGCATGAAGTGGTCGCCGTAACCGGCGACGGAACCAACGACGCCCCCGCCCTGCATCACGCCGACGTCGGCGTGGCCATGGGTAAAACCGGAACCGCCATCGCCCGCGAAGCCGCCGACGTGATTCTGCTCGACGACTCGTTCAAAAGCATCGTCAACGCCGTTCTCTGGGGAAGATCGCTTTATCTCAACATCCAGCGTTTTCTGGTGTTCCAACTCACCATCAACGCCGCGGCGGCCGCCATCGCCCTGATCGGGCCGTTCACCGGAGTGGCCATGCCGTTCACGGTGATCCAGATGCTGTGGATCAACCTGATTATGGACACCTTCGCCGCACTGGCGCTGGCAACCGAACCGCCGACCGCCGAAACCATGGAACAACCGCCGCGCCGCCCCGGAGCATTCATCATCACCGGCAAAATGGCGGCCGCGATCTTCGGCACCGCCGCACTGTTCGTAATCGGCTTCCTTGTCATGAGCCGATTCTTCGACGGCGACCGGGAAAACTGCGACCGGATGCTGACCATCTTCTTCAGCGGATTCGTAATTCTGCAGCTCTGGAACCTGTTGAATGTCAGAGCGTGGGGCGGACACCGCTCAATGCTGTTCGACCCGCCGGCAAACCCGGTGTTTGTCTGGATCGTGCTGGGCATCGCGCTTGTTCAGATACTGATAACCCAGTTCGGCGGCGCACTGTTCCGCACCGTTCCGCTTGATCTGGCGGACTGGCTGGGCATCGTGTTTGTGACTTCAATAATTTTCTTCGCCGGAGAAGCCTTCCGATGGTTCATGCGGCGACGCCAACTCCGGGCCGACACGGGAAACATCATCGCGGACTGAGGCCCGATTTTCATTCAAACAGAAATACAAAAACGGAGAAAAAATATGAAAAAGCAAACCATGCCGGACATCGTGATCCTGACCGACTGTCCGGCGACCGGCAAAGACACCATGCTCCCGCAAGTGGCCGTTGCCGGAGCAGCCATGCGCGGCAGCGTCAACGCCGGACTCTCGTCCGACGAGATCCTCGCCAGCCTCGTCGCCCGCGAAAATGAGAGTTCAACTTTTCTCGGCGGCGGTCTGTTCTTCCCTCACGCCAGATTCAAAAAACTCAGCGGACTCTCGGTCATTTTCGCTCTGCCCGACCAGCCGTTTCAGGCCGAAAACGGCGAAGTCGTCACCCTTGTCTGCACTCTGCTGATTCCGGAAACCGCGCCGATGCCGGCACTCAAATTCATGTCCAGCGTGGCCGACTGCGTCCGCGACCCCGAACGCGGCCGCTGTCTGATCTGCGCACTGCGTTCAGGCAACATGGAGCAACTTCATGAGCTGCTCAATCTTGAGGAGAAAAAAATTCTGCTCGCCACCGACCTGATGCGCCCCGCCTCCTGCCAGTTCCCACCCGATCTGCCGTTGAAGGAGGCCACCCGCCAGATGAATGAGCAGCACAACGCCCAGGTCGTTCCGGTGGTGGAAAACGACAAACTGGTTGGCGAACTCACCTGCGCCGAACTGTTCAAACTCGGCATTCCGGACTTTTTCTCGCATCTGAAAAGCGTCGGGTTCATCCGGTATTTCGACCCGTTTGAAAAATATTTCGCAGTCGAGGCAAAATCGGTGGTCGGCGACGTGATGAACCGGAACATCAGAAAATTCCCGCCGGACTCCACGCTGATCGAAATCGTCTTTGCCATGGTCGTCCAGAATGTCCCGCTCGTCTATATAACCGACCCCGACGACCGACTGCTCGGCGTAATCGACCGCACCGTGCTGTTGGAACGCATCATCAATCTCTAAACCGGAGTTCATGCCATGTTTCTGAATTTTCTTGAAAACGCGCAGCAGTTCCTCACCTCCAACGCGGGGGCGGGAATCGCCATATTCGCCGTCGTCTATTTCTTCATTGCCACCGAAAAAATCGACAAAGCCATTGCCGCCATGCTCGGTGCCGGCACAATGGCGCTCTTCGGCGTGGCAAAAGTGCCGGACATGATGTCAAAAGTAGACCTTAACGTGCTCGGACTTCTGATCGGCATGATGATAATTGTCAACATCATGGCGTCCAGCGGCGTCTTTGAATGGGTGGCCGTAATGATCGCCCGCCAGACCCGCGGCAACGGGGTGCTGATCCTGATCGAGTTCATGCTCGCCACCGGATTCATCTCCGCCTTCATGGACAACGTGACCACGGTAATTCTGATGGCTCCGGTAACGATTCTGATCTGCCAGTTTCTCCGTCTGCCGGTGGTTCCGCTGTTGATACTGGAGGCGATTTTCTCCAACATCGGCGGCACCGCGACACTGATCGGCGACCCGCCGAACATCCTGATCGGCGCCAGCTGCGGACTGTCGTTCAACGATTTTCTCATTAACCTCACCCCGGTGATTCTCGTCACCACCGTGGTTCTGCTGCTTCTGGTGGTTCTGGTTCTGCACCGCAAACTCAAGACCGACGCCGACGTAATCGAACAAGTCCTGATGACCGATCCCGCCCGCGCCATCCTCGACGCGAAATGTTTGAAGCGCGCAATGGTGGTTTTCGGCTTCGTGCTCGCCGGATTCTTCACCACCAGACTGACCGGCCTCGACGCCGGAATCATTGCGATCAGCGGTGCGTTTTTGATGTCTCTCGTCTGCCGGGTCGAGCTTGGAAAGATGCTTGAAAAAGTCGAATGGCCGACCATCATGTTCTTCTGCGGACTGTTTATGATGGTCGGCGCGCTCGAAGTCAACGGCGTGTTCGAAAAAATGGGCAACGGCGTACTCGGCCTGACCGACGGCAACTTCGCCATGACCCTCATGATCATCCTCTGGAGCAGCGCGATCCTTTCCGCCGTGATCGACAACATCCCGCTGGTGATCGCCATGATCCCGCTGATCAACTCGATCATTCCGACCTTCGCCGCGTCGATGGGGTACACCGAGGCGGCCGACATCTCCCTTCATGTGTCTCAACCGCTGTTCTGGTCGCTCGCGCTGGGCGCCTGTCTGGGCGGCAACGGAACACTGATCGGCGCATCGGCCAACGTGGTGATCTCGCAGGTTGCGCAGAAGAACGGCTACCGGCTGACCTTCCGCGAATTCACGCTGTACGGCTTCCCGCTGATGATCGCCAGTGTGTCGATTTCCAGCGTTTACCTTTACTTCCGTTATATCCATTAACACGAACCAAGGAGATTTTATGACTATTTTGCTGACTGCCGTAATCGTTGCCATGGCCGTGTCCTTTCTGTGCTCGGTGATGGAGGCGGCTTTACTGAGCCTCAATCCGGGCAAACTGGCACGGCTGACCGAAAAGCATCCGGCGGCCGCAAAAATATGCACAACGTTCAAAAACGACATCGAAAAACCGATCGCCGTCATTTTGATTCTGAACACCACCGCGCACACGTTCGGCGCCGCCGTTGCCGGAGCGCAGTTCGACAAACTGTTCGGCGGTGAATACATCTGGCTGTTCTCGCTCGTTTTCACCATTCTGATGGTGCAGTACACCGAGATACTGCCGAAGACGCTCGGCGTCCGGTTCAGTCTCGGCGTGATGGCCGCCACCGCCGCGCTGCTGAAATACGCGGTGTTCGTTTCACTGCCGTTAAT
>JAEWSS010000259.1 GCA_023459755.1 Verrucomicrobiota bacterium
GCTTAAACTGGTGGAGGACAACACCATTAGCGGACGCACCGGCAAAGAGGTGTTCGCCGAAATGCTCGTCACCGGAAAAAGCGCCAAAGCGATCGTGGACGCCAAAGGTCTGGCCCAGGTTTCCGACACCGGCGCGATCGAAAAGGTGGTTGACGAGGCGCTGGCCGCCAACCAGAAGCAGGTCGGCCAATATCTTGCCGGCAACGAAAATGTGCTGATGTATCTGGTCGGTCAGGTGATGAAACTGAGTCGCGGCAAGGCCAATCCGAAGCTGGTGCTGGAACTGTTGAAGTCCAAGCTGGCGAAGTAGAACGGTAAATGATCGGCAATATCGCCGTCCGGAGGCATTGCGTCCGGGCGGCGTTTTTTGTCGGCATCCGGCGTGCCGGTATTGCCTGCCGGGGGCGTTTTTTGCGAGTTGAACGTTGTTTCCGCACTTGCCGGGCGGCGTTTTTTGTCGGCATCCGGCGTGCCGGTATTGCCTGCCGGGGGCGTTTTTTTTGCGAGTTGAGCGTTGTTTCCGCACTTGCCGGACGGCGTTTTTTGCTGAAAAAACCTTTTTCAGCGGCCTTCGGCTGGCATTTCTGCGCTTTTGATCGTCGTTTTTTTGTTTCAGCAGTGGAGAACGCCGAGGCCGCGGCGCACCCGGCACTCATTGAAAAACGCGAAAATTCCCGGCTCGCGGTTCAGCGTTTTCAGCAGTTTTGACGGGGCGATGCCAAGCCGTTCCGCCGCCGCCGCATGGTTGAACCCGACCTCGTCAAACAGGTCGAACAGCCGCGCCGTGTCAATCGGGCGCAGCCGCCCCGGTTCCGGCGGCTCGCCAAACGGTTCGCGCAGATTGAACGCCAGTTCGTAACGCAGTTTTTTCAGCGCGTTGCCCCGGTTGCGGAGCTGACTGCGTTCGGCGCAGTCGGTGGCCTGTATTCCGGTCGGAATATGGATGATCCGGACGGCGCTGGAAGTTTTGTTTCGCTTCTGTCCGCCCTTGCCGGTGGCTTTGAAAAAATCGAGACGGCACTCCGCCAGAAGAGCGTTGTCGTCACAGGTCAGCAAATCGTCGCGTTTCATATTTAAAAATATACACGCAAAAAAGTTGAAAGCAACGGCTGGAAAGTGTATATTACCGGATAAAAACCTCAGGGAGACAAAAATGAATATTCTGGTGGTTGGCAACGGCGGACGCGAACATGTTCTGTGCTGGAAACTGGCGCAGAGCCGCAATGCCGGCAAGATCTACTGCGCCCCCGGCAACGCCGGCATCGCGGCGTCCGGAGCCGCCGAGACGCTCGACATCAAGGCGACCGACTTCGACCGCTTGGCCGACTTCGCCGCGACTCACGACATCGGACTGACCGTGGTCGGCCCGGAGGCTCCGCTCTGCGGCGGCATCGTGGACGTATTTAAAAAACGCGGACTGAAAATTTTCGGTCCCGACAAGTTCGCCGCCCAGCTCGAAGGCAGTAAGGACTTCGCCAAGCAGTTCATGGTCAAACACAACATTCCGTGTGCAAAGTCGGCCACATTCTCCAGCGCCGGCGAAGCGGTGGAATATATCGAAAAAGAATTCGCTTCCGGCGTTTCCGGAATCGTGGTCAAGGCCGACGGTCTGGCCGCCGGCAAGGGGGTTCTGGTGGCGGAGAACTGCGCCGACGCCTGCGAGTTTGCCCGCGGCTGCTTCGAGGGGGCTTTCGGCGACTCCGGCCGCCGGGTGCTGATCGAGGAAAAACTCGTCGGTGAAGAGGCTTCAATTTTTGCGCTGGTGGATACAAAAAACATCAAGGCTCTCGCCTCAAGTCAGGATCATAAACGGGTCGGCGACGGCGACCGCGGCCCGAACACCGGCGGCATGGGCGCCTATTCTCCGGCTCCGGTGGTTACCGAAAGCGTCATGGAGCAGATACAAACCGAGATTCTCGACAATTTTCTGCGCGGCGTCAAGGCGGAAAATCTGGATTTTCACGGCGTGATCTTCGTCGGCGCCATGATCGACAACGGCCGGGCGAAGGTGCTTGAATTCAACGTCCGCTTCGGCGACCCCGAAGTTCAGCCGGTGATGATGCGCCTCAAGAGCGATCTGCTGGAGGCCGCGCTCGCCACGGTTGACGAAAAATTGGCGGACTGCGTTCTGGAGTGGTCGGCCGACCCGGCGGTCAGCGTGATCGTGGCCTCCGGCGGCTATCCCGGCAAATGCGACACCGGTCACGAGATCACCGGTCTGGACGCGGCGGCCGCCACCGGCGCCCAGGTGTTCCACGCCGGAACCGCGTTCGACCCGAACGGCCGGATCGTGAACTCCGGCGGCCGGGTGCTCGGCGTGGCGGCGCGCGGCAAAACCGTGCGCGAAGCGGTCGAGAAGGCCTACCGCGGGGTCGATGCCGTCAACTTCGAAAATTGTTTTTCCCGGCGCGACATCGCATACCGGGCTTTACAACGCGAAAAAGCTTGATTTTTATCGGATTAATGCTATTTTATTGAATCGTGACTTTTAAAATTTAAAAGAGATGTGGGAGAGTGCTGAAATGAAGAAAATCATGGCATCTTTGGTCCTGGTCGCGGCGGCGTTGATGATGGGCGCCGGATGCAGCAGCGTGGAAGTCGGTCAGAAGTTCAACGGCATCGGAGTCACCCCGGACGGGAAACAGGCTCTGGCCCAGATCACCTACAGCAACTACGGCTTCTATTTCCTCAACTGGGTGCCGATCTTCACCGGCGCCGTCAGCGATCCCGGCAGCTTTGCGCTGTTCAAGGACACCGTTACCACCGACTACGCCGTGCTCGAAACCACCCGCCGCGCCGGACTGCTCGGCGGCAGCCGCCTGATCAATGTAAATGTAACCCGCGACAGCCAGTTCAATTGGTACACCCTGCTGGTCTGGACCCGCAGCATCAACGTGTCCGGAACGGTACTGGAATAACTGAATTAAGATTTTCAACTTGAACGACAACCCGCCGAACAGCGGGTTGTTCAATTTAACCAATGGAGACAAACGAATGGCCAAAAAAATGCAGACCATCGACGGCAATTACGCGGCAGCGTATGTAGCCTACGCTTTCAGCGAGGTAGCCGCCATTTACCCGATTACCCCGTCCTCGACGATGGGCGAGTACGCCGATACCTGGGCCAGCCAGGGTCAGAAGAACATGTTCGGCAGCGTGCTCCAGGTCTCTGAAATGCAGAGCGAAGCCGGTGCCGCCGGCGCGGTGCACGGCAGCTTGAACGCCGGTGCGCTCACCACCACCTTCACCGCCAGTCAGGGCCTGCTCCTGATGATCCCGAATATGTATAAGATCGCCGGCGAAATGATTCCGTCGGTGTTCCATGTTTCCGCCCGCGCCCTCGCCGCCCAGTCGCTCTCCATCTTCGGCGACCACTCCGACGTGATGAGCTGCCGCGCCACCGGTTTTGCCATGACCAGCGCCGCCAGCATTCAGGAAACCCACGATATGGCGATCGTCGCCCACCTCGCCACGCTGGAAAGCCGCGTGCCGTTCCTCAGCTTCTTCGACGGCTTCCGCACTTCGCACGAGATCCAGAAGATCGAACTGCTCGGTTACGAGGATATGAAGAGTCTGCTCGACATGAAGTATGTCGAGGAGTTCCGCGCCCGCGCTCTGCGCCCCGAGGCTCCCTACGCCAAAATGGCCGCCCAGAACCCGGACGTCTATTTCCAGGGCCGCGAGACCACCAATCTGATCTACGCCAATCTTCCGGCCGTGGTTCAGAAGTACATGGACAAACTCGCCGCCATCACCGGACGCAAACTGCATCTGTTTGACTACGTCGGCGCCGCCGACGCCACCGACGTCATCATCGCCATGGGCTCCGGTTGCGAGACCATCGAGGAGACGGTGGACTATCTGACCCGTCAGGGCAAAAAGGTCGGCCTGCTCAAGGTCCGCCTGTATCGTCCGTTCGCCGCCGACGTGTTCGTCAAGGCGCTTCCGGCCTCCGTCAAGCGTGTCGCGGTTCTTGACCGCTGCAAGGAACCCGGCTGCCTCGGCGAGCCGCTTTTCCTCGACGTCGTCGCCGCTCTGGCGGGCAAGGACGTCAAGGTCATCGGCGGCCGTTTCGGTCTGGCGAGCAAGGAATTCACTCCGTCGATGGTCAACGCCGTCTACAAACACCTGGCCGGCAAGTGCACTCACAACTTCACCGTCGGCATCACCGACGACGTTTCGCACCTCTCGATCCCGGTGGACGAGCAGATCGTCACCGAGCCGGCCGACGCCACCTGCTGCATGTTCTGGGGGCTGGGCGCCGACGGCACCGTCGGTTCCAACAAAAACTCCATCAAGATCATCGGCGACAACACCGACAAATACGTTCAGGCCTACTTCGTGTATGACTCGAAGAAGTCCGGCGGCATCACCGTCAGCCACCTGCGCTTCGGCGACACCCCGATCAAGAGCGAGTACACCGTGACCAGCCCGAACTTCGTGGCCTGCCACAACGCCGCCTACATCGGCCGTTACGACATGCTCGCCGGCATCCGCGAAGGCGGCACCTTCCTGCTCAACAGCGAAGTCCCGGCCGACAAGGTCTTCGAGACCTTCACCCGCGACATGCAGGAAACCATCATTAAGAAGCACATCAAGGTCTACACCATCGACGCCCGCAAGATTTCCATGGACGCCGGTCTGGGCGCCCGCATCAACACCGTGATGCAGGTCTGCTTCTTCAAGCTCGCCAACATCATTCCGGTGGACACCGCGATCGAGCTGATTAAAAAGGCGATCAAGAAGACCTTCGGCAAGAAGGGCGAGGAAATCGTCAACAAGAATATCAAGTGCGTGGACAATTCGCTGGCTTATCTGGAATCGGTCAAGGTTCCGGCTTCGCTCGACGGCGTGGCCTTCGTTGAACCCGCCAAGCTGATCAGCGCCGACGCCGGCGTCTTCGCCAACACGCTGATGAAGCCGATTCTGCATCAGAACGGCGACAGCATTCCGGTTTCCGCCATGAGCATCGACGGTTCGATGCCGATCGGCACCAGCAAGCTGGAAAAGCGCGGCATCGCTCCGATGGTCCCGAAGTGGGATTCCTCGAAGTGCATTCAGTGCAACCAGTGCGCGATGGCCTGCCCGCATGCGGCGATCCGTCCGAAACTGATCAATCCGGCCGACCTCGCCGGCGCTCCGGCCTCTTTCGAGACCGTGGACGCCAAGGGCGTGAAGGAGCCCGGCCTGAAGTATCGTCTCCAGGTCTACTGCGAAGACTGCACCGGCTGCGGCGTCTGCATCGAGACCTGCCCGGCCAAGGAAAAGGCGATCAGCCTGAGCCATCTGGTGGACGAGCGCGCCGCCGGTCAGACCGCCAACGAGAAGTTCTTCGAGGCGCTGCCGGACAACGTGCTGGGCGGACTTGCTCCGACCTCCGTCAAGGCTTCGCAGTTCCTGCTGCCGCACTTTGAGTTCTCCGGCGCCTGCGCCGGTTGCGGTGAAACTCCGTATGTCAAACTCATCAGCCAGCTGTTCGGCAACCGCATGCTTGTGGCGAACGCCACCGGCTGCTCCTCGATCTACGGCGGCAGCTTCCCGAGTCTGCCCTACTGCACCGACAAGTCCGGACGCGGTCCGGCGTGGGCGAACTCGCTGTTTGAAGACAACGCCGAGTTCGGCTTCGGTATGCGCCTGGCGGTGGACAACAACCGCAAACAGCTCAAAGCCAACGTCGAGGCTGCTCTGGCGCTTGACATCGACGCGAATCTGAAGAAGGCTCTCGAGGCGGCAATGTCCACCTGGGAGCAGACCGACGATGCCGCGATCGCCAATCAGAATGCGGTCAAGGCCGCGCTGAAGGACGTCAAAACCTGTGAGGCCTGCAAGGATGTCATTGCCAAGATCAGCGAGCTGTCCGACTACTTTGTGGACAAGTCGCTCTGGATCATCGGCGGCGACGGCTGGGCCTACGATATCGGTTACGGCGGGTTGGACCATGTGGTCGCCCAGAACCGCAACGTCAATATTCTGGTGCTCGACACCGAAGTGTACTCCAACACCGGCGGGCAGGCTTCCAAGTCCACCCCGATCGGCGCGGTCGCGCTGTTCGCCAACGGCGGCAAGCGGCTCACCAAGAAGAACCTCGGTTTCATGTGCATGAGCTACGGCAACGTCTATGTCGCCAGCATTGACATGGGCGCCGACCGCAATCAGGCGCTGAAGGCGATCCGCGAAGCGGAAGCCTACAACGGCCCGTCGGTCATCATTGCCTACTCGCCCTGTATTGCTCACGGCATCAAGGGTGATATGCGCATGAGTCAGGTCGAGGCGAAGAAGGCTTACGAAGCCGGATACTGGCCGCTGTACCAGTACAATCCGTCCGCTGAGCAGCCGTTCACCTGGCAGACCAAGCCGGCTACCGGCAGTTTCCAGGAGTTCATCCGCGGCGAACGTCGTTACGCCAGCTTGCAGAAGACCGCTCCCGCCGACGCCGAGGCGTTGTACGCCAAGGCCGAAGAGGATAATGCGCGCCGCATGAAGTTCTATGAAGAACTCGGCAAGGCGATGAAGTAGTCTTTCAAGACTGCGTTTACGCTGAAACCAGGCCGCCCGGATTTTTCCGGGCGGTCTTTTTTTATGCCGTGCGGAAAGCCGGATGCGGGAGGTGGACTCGGACGCCGCCGGTGTTCTTTGAGTCGCCGGCAGTCAGTCATTTGCGCGGGAGCACTGGGGTGGGCACGGACGCCGCCGGTGTTTTTTGAGGCGGCGGAGATCAGTCATTTGCGCGGGAACAACGGGGGGACGGACGATGCCAGTGTTTTTTGATGGAGGCGTTGTGCGGTTGAATGCCGCCGCATTTGTATTGAGCGGGCGGTGTTCACGGGAGTGTGGTTGCTTGTGGGGATATAAAAATGCCGCGGCTTCATTCCGCGTCTGGGGCGGCGGTTCCGCGGACTGCGTCGCCTTCCGCACGCCGGAAAGCGCAAATGGACAAACCAGATCCGCTTCGCGTTCAGAGCGGCATGGACTGCGCCGCCGGCGCGTTGCAAACGCGCTCGGCGGTCGATTGGAAGGATTTGTTATTTACCGTTTACAGTCTTGATCTTTGCGATCAGAGCGTCGGTTCCGGCCTGATAAAGTCCGGGGCCGGCGTGGGTTTCATTGTCGAATATCTTCCATGAGCGGTTGTCGCTGGACAATTCGTTGTACATCATGAAGACGCCGCTCGGCGGACAGACGGTGTCCAGCAGCCCGGAGGTGACAAAAACTTCACATTTTATCCGTTTTGCAAAATTCATTGCGTCGAAATAACGCATCGTTTCGGCGATTTTCGGATCGGCCGGAGCACCGTTGTCACCGGCCTTGACGAACCCCGGCCACGCCGGGTAATTGCGGCGTTCGAGACTGGCGTTGTTGTTGCAAAGCCACGGCGCCTGAGGTGCGGCGAAGGTGACGTCCGGGTCCAGCGCCGCGGCCACCACCGACTGAAGTCCGCCCTGACTGCCGCCGCCGACAAACAGGTTTTTCCCGTCCCACTCCGGCAGCGACTTCATAAAGTCAAGCGACCGGCGCACCCGCAGGAACATGTTGAGGAAGTAGCATTTTTCCCGGTCGTCGATGCCGCGCATGTAATATCCGGAGAGTTCGTTTTTCTCCAGATTGGCATAAAATTCGCCCGGTTGACCGTTGGGGACGCCGTGCGCGTTGATGTCCAGCACCATTGCTCCGGCCTCCGCGATTCTGAACATTTTCCCCGCCGAGTAGACGCCGGCGCCCTGATAGGTGACCACCGCCGGAAGTGACTTCGGTTTGGCGTTGCGCGGCATCACCAGAAAGCCGGACACCGGCACGTTGTCCACGCAGGCGACCTTTACATCATAACAGACCAATTTGTCCGCATAGTTCTTGTCGTCAATCGGCACTTCCTTCATTTCCAGGACTTTAAGCGGAACGGCGGCCAGGCGTTGCAGTTGTGAATCCCAAAATTCGTCGAAGTCGGCGGGGCGTTCCGACGAACGGACGATATCTTCCGGCCGGTTGGCGAACCCGATCCGTTTGCTGATCGGCTTGTCCGGTTGTTCGCCGGGAATTTCCAGATCAATGAATGCGAAGCCCGGCCGGTCGATCTGCGGATCGAGCTTGAACGGCGTTTCGCGGTTGGTCACCTCCACCATCGGCGCGGTGGTCGATTCGTTGTATTCCGCCACCTTGACCGTCATTTTTACCGGTGCGGCGTTGTCCATGACGTTTACCGTGAGATCGTCGCTCACAGTGATCTCCGGCGCGGCTGCGGCGCACAGTGCCGTCAGTCCGAAAAACATTGTCAAAAAGCGTTTCATCTGTCTAAACTCCATGTTGTTTTTCATTGAATATAGACCAAAAGTCGGAAAACTCCAGACAAAGTATAAATTTTTTCTCAAAAATAGCTAAAACAGTTTGTTTTTTCACACCAGAGTTTTATATTTATAATGTCGTTTTTTATTGATGACGACGGAGAACGAGGACTTTCTAATTTTTATACATTTCCGGAGGATTTTATGCAGGCGAAAAAGACGGGGATTCTGATGTCGGCGGCATTTACCGTATTGGCGGTAACGGTTGGAGGATGCCAGTCCAAAGAAGTTCTTGGCGACCGGGCTTACATTCCGGCACCCGAGAGCGAAGTCAGTGTGCCGGAGGCGGTTCCGGGCGCGGTGGTGACCGAGAGTCCCGGTGCGGCGGCGGTCGAAGCGCCTCAGGCGGCATTGACCGCGGAGGAAACTCCGGCAGTGGTTGAAGAACCTCAGGCCGCGGTGAAGACGCCGTCGGCAAAATATCCGAAATTTTCCGGCAAGAAGAGCGGTCCGTCCGCCGCAAGCATCGCCAGCCGCAAGTCCGCGGTGGTGAAGTCGAGCGCCAAGGCCGGAAGCGGTGAATACATTGTGAAGTCAGGCGACTCGCTCTCCACCATTGCCCATCGCAACGGCGTCAAAACAGCCGATCTCGCGGCGGTGAACGGACTTTCTTATGATTCCGTGATCCGCGTCGGCCAGAAACTCAAGCTGCCCGAAGGCGCAAAAGCGGTGAAAGCTGTTGCGGCGAAGAAGTCCGGCGGCAACGGCGGAGCGGTCAAGGCGTCCAGGAGCGCGGCCAGACCCGCCGACGGTGTTTATACCGTGGAGAAGGGCGACAATCTGTGGACTATTGCCCGGAAATTCGACACCACCGGCGCTAAAATCTGCGAACTTAACAACATTTCCAGCGACAAAGCGCTTCAGATCGGCCAGAAGCTGAGACTGCCCGGCGCTTCCGCCGCCGATACGACCGCGACCGCCGCTTCGACTTCGTCCGCTTCCGCGGCCGCATCAATCGATCCGACCGTGACCACTCCGGCGACCGGACTTACCGCTACTCCGACAACCGCTCCGGCCGACGCGACCGCCGCAACCGGCCTTTCGACCACCGGCGGCGTTGACGTTACCGGCGCCGATGTCTCCGGAACGGCCGGCGCGACCGCTCCGGCCGATGCGACCTCCGCGACCGGCGCGGCCGACGCAACTGCTTCGACCGTTGCCGAAACTCCGGCCGCCACGACCCAGACCATGACGATCCAGCGCGATATTTCGCTTGAAAATTTCTGCCGTCTCTATCGGTGGAATATTGACGAAATCAAGGCGCTCAACCCGAATCTGCCCGCCGACGGTATCCTGCGGCAGTATCAGTTGATCGTGATGCCGGCTCAGAACAACTGACCGGAAATACGCTGAACTTTGGCCCGGTCGGCAACCCGATCGGGCTTTTTTGTCGTTAAGCGGCGGAAGGGAATATTCGAGAAATGTTATCAATGATTGTGGTCGGCGGCGGTTCCGGCAACCGGTTCGGTTCCGGCAATAAACTGCTGGCCGACCTGAACGGTATGCCGGTGTATCTGCATTCGCTGAAAAATTTTGCCGGAGCGTGCGACGAACTGGTGATGGCGGTTCCGGCCGGGATGCTGAACGATTTTCAGGAACGACAGCAGGCGGTGCTGCCGGAGATAAAAGTTACTTTTGTCGCCGGAGGAGACACGCGAACCGGCTCGGTGCGCAACGCACTGCGGCTGGTGTCGCCCGCGGCCGACTTCATCGCCGTGCATGACGCCGCGCGACCACTGGCCTCGGTCGAACTGCTGGAAAAACTGGTCGCCGCCGCCCGCGAATACGGTGGCGCGATACCCGGCGCGAAGGTGGTGGACACGGTCAAGGTTGTCGATACCCGCGACATTGTGACCGCCACGCCCGACCGTTCGCATCTGGCGGCGGTTCAGACTCCTCAAGTGTTTCGTGCCAATCTGCTGCGTATTGCGTACGACCGGTTGAGTGAAAGCCAGACCGACGACGCGGCGGCGGTCGAAGCCGCCGGCGGCGCGGTAAAGGTGGTCTGGAACGACAAGCCCAATTTGAAGATCACTTACCCGGACGATCTTGAACGGGTGCGCGGATTGTTGGTCACGCGGTAATCCAGCGGCTGCCGCCGCCGGAGTTCAGAAGCTCGGTGAACGCCCAGACCAGCGCGTCCATCCGATCCGGGCTGGAGTCGAAACGTCCCGGCACAAACGAGCACATCTGCTCCTCAAGCCGCGGAAATGTTCCGACGTGATGGACAACGCCGCGTTCGTAAAGCGCGGCCACCGGTTCGGCCCGGACATATTTGCCGCGGGTGGCGGTGACTTTTTTGAACGGCAGTGCGGCGTCGGCGCCGCGCAGCGCCATCTCGATCAGGTCGCCGCCCTGATTGCATTCCCCGACTACGCAGTCGGCGGAAAAATCGGCGCAGGCCGCGGAGACCGCCGCCGCCCACTTCAGCGGAGAGGCCGACAGCGAGCGGTCGCCCAGCACATAATAGTGGCCGCTTCCGCCGCGGCCGACCGCCACGATGCCGGTGAGGTCGCTTTCAGTTCCGGCGGTGACGGCGGGGTCAACACCGATCACCACCCGCTCAAGATCCTCCGGTACCGCGTCCATGCGATGCAGTTCGATTTCGTCAATGTTCCACAAGGCGCCTTCAATTTCGGCGGCAAATTCACCGTCGAGGAACCGTTTCCGCTGACGCATGGAAAGTCCGGCCAGCGTCTCCTCAATATATCCGCCGGGCAGATTGTCGGCGTTGCCGGCCGGATTCATGCGCATGCAGGTGTAGCCGGCCGGGTCGGGCACGGCGCGGCGGGACAACGGATCGACCTTGCGCACGAACAGCAAATAAGTCCAATGGCCGGTTCCGGACGGATTGCAGTCGAAAAACGACTTGTTCCGCAGCACGGTCCGCTGTGCCAGCCGGGTCTGTGCCAGCAGAATGCTGTCATAGGCGATTTCGCTGCATTCATTGAAATATATGGTGGCGAATTCGCGGCCGAGAATTTTTTCCGCCCGTTCCGGGGAGTCGAGTCCGCCGAACCAGATTTCGGCGTGATTTGGCAGTTCAACCAGCATGTCGGTGCGGTTAAGCCGGAATTTCAGTTTGGGAAAACAAAGTTTCACCACCTTATAAAATGTATCGTTCAGCACGCTTTGCCGCGCCGAGTTGCCGCGGAACCGCAATACCGCGTGACGACTCGACGGCGCGTGCAGCGCCCGGTAAAGCAGCGCGTAAACGGTGATGAAGGTTTTTCCGGAGCGCGAACCGCCGTACAACAGGACGTTGCGGGCCGGTCCGCCTAACAGCGCCAGCGCCCGGCGCTGGTCGGCGGTCTTTTTGAATTTGCTCATTTTTGCCTTTTTTATCCGAAAGGCGACTGTCAACCGCCGCCGTTGGTTGTAAAACCGGTCCGCATGGTGTATATTGCGTTGTAAACATAATAAGGAAAAAAAGATATGTTCGGGAAAAAATCGGCTAAGAACGATGCGAATGGCGATCTTCAGGATATTGGTCTGAGAATAGCGAGTATCTGCGGCCGCTATTTTTTGAAGAGCGAACACCTGCATTACGGATACTGGCCGTCGGAAATGGCGGTGGAGCTTCAGAATTTGCCCAAAGCGCAACAGCTTTATGCAGAGTTTCTTAAAGCGAGGATTCCGGCCTCGGTGAAGAGCATCCTTGATGTGGGATGCGGCACCGGACACAATGCGTCGCTGCTGCTGGATTACGGATTTGCGGTGGACTGCGTTTCGCCGTCCGACGCGCTGTCCTGCGCCACCCGCGACTCGCTTGCCGGGCGCGGCAGACTTTTTCAGAGTACGTTTGAAGCATTGGACATCGACCGTAAATACGACTGTATTCTTTTCAGCGAAAGTTTCCAGTATATCGACCTCAAATCGGCGTTTGAGAACATGTCCAAGTTTCTGAATCCGGGCGGAATGGTGCTGATTGCCGACTTTTTCCGAATCCCGGCGGACGGAACCAGTCCGCTTTCCGGCGGTCATCGGCTGAATAAATTCAAGGAGGCGCTGGCCGGTTCCGAATTCGTCGCGGTGAGCGAGGAGGATATTACCGACTTCACCGCACCGAACCTGCAGTTGGTTGACGAGGCGCTGCAGCAGGTTGCGCTTCCTTCGCGCGATCTGATACTGGACACCTTGCAGCGGCGTTATCCGTGGTCATACGCCTTTATGCGTTTCTGGGCCAGACTGCTGTTCAACCAGAAACTGCTGAAGATGGAATACAAATATTTCAGCGGCGAGCGCAACGCGGACAACTTCAAGAAGTTCAAGCGTTATCTCGTTTATGTGCTGAAAAGGAAAAGCGAAGCGTCGTCAGTCGTTCAGTAGGAACTCCAGATCCTTGGGCAGCGCGTTCGGCACGATGGCGGCGGCGACTTCGGCGGCGGTCAGCGTCCGGATTTTTCCAGGCGTCAGTCGTTCAGTAGGAATTCCAGATCCTTGGGCAGAGCGTTCGGCACAATGGCGGCGGCGACTTCGTCGGCGGTCAGCGTCCGGATTTTTCCAGGCGTCAGGGCGTCGAGTTCGACTCTGCCGGTGGAGAGTCGGCGTAGAATCTTAACCTCATTGCCGCAGCCGCGGACCAGACGGCGGATCTCGCGCTTTTTCCCTTCATTTAAAACAAAATAACACCCGTTGCCGTCCGGCGCCGGAACCACTTTGCGCGGTTTGAGAAATTCGCCGCGGTGATTTATTCCGGCGTTCATTCTGGCGCAGTCGGCCCGGCGCAGCGGGCGTTCGGTGGTCACATAGTAGCACTTGAGCACTTCAAACGACGGGTGGGTGATATGGTTGATCCATTCGCCGTCATTGGAAAAAAGCAGAAGTCCTTCGCTGTCTTTGTCCAGCCGTCCGGCGAAGCCGAGCGTTTTGTCCGGTAGAAGTTCGGTGACCGGGTGTTCGGCGAATTCGTCGCTGTGGGTGCAGGTGTATCCGACCGGCTTGTTCAGCGCCAGATAAACGCCCGACTGCGCGATCAAGACTTCCGCACCGTCCAGTGTCACTTTTGCGCCTTCCGGCACGCAGAACGCCGGATCGATGACGGTTTCACCGTTCACCCGTACCCGGCCGGCCTTAAC
>JAEWSS010000260.1 GCA_023459755.1 Verrucomicrobiota bacterium
CGAGACGATCGAGCTGTCCGGCGTCCGCCGTGACGACGGCGCGTTCTTCATCGAGGGACGCGATTCCGCCGGGAACTGCAAGTTTCAGTCCGCCGGTTCACTCTTTACCGATCAACATTGAGATGCAAAGGAAAAACAGCAAATGGACTACAACACCTACCAGAACCCGCTGACCGACCGCTACGCCAGCAAGGAGATGAGCTTCAACTGGTCGCCTCAGAAAAAACACTCCACCTGGCGCCGCCTCTGGCTGGCGCTGGCCGAGAGCGAAAAGGAACTCGGACTCAATATTACCGACGAACAGCTGAATGAAATGCGCGGCCATCTCGACGACATCGACTTCGAGGCCGCCGCCGCCAAGGAGAAGGAACTCCGCCACGACGTTATGAGCCACATCCACGTCTTCGGCGCGCTCTGCCCCAAGGCGATGCCGATCATCCACCTCGGCGCCACCAGCTGTTTTGTGACCGACAATACCGAACTTATCCAAATGCGCGACGGGCTCCATATTCTGCGCGGCAAGCTGATCGCTCTGATGCGCCATCTGGCCGACTTCGCCATGAAAAACCGTTCGCTGCCCACGCTGGGATTCACCCATTATCAGGTCGCCCAGCTGACCACGGTCGGCAAGCGGTTCAGTCTTTATCTTCAGGATTTTATGCTGGATCTGGAGCGGCTCGACTTTGAGCTGGGCCGTCTGCCGTTCCGCAGCGTCAAGGGAACCACCGGCACGCAGGCCAGCTTCATGGCGCTGTTCGAGGGCGACCACGAGCGCATCAAGACGCTTGAAAAAATGGTGGCGGAGAAGATGGGATTTTCCAACGTCATCGCCGTTTCCGGGCAAACCTATACCCGCAAGGTCGATTATTTTGTGCTGACCGTGTTGTCCGGCATTGCCCAGAGCGCCTACAAAATGGCCACCGACATCCGTCTGCTCGCCAATCTGCGCGAGATGGAGGAGCCGTTCGGCAAGAGCCAGATCGGTTCGAGCGCCATGGCCTACAAGCGCAATCCGATGCGCAGCGAACGGGTCTGCTCGCTCTCCCGCTATCTGATGAACCTGCCGGCCAACGCCGCGCAGACCGAGTCCTGCCAGTGGTTCGAGCGCACGCTGGACGACTCCGCCAACCGCCGTCTGACCCTGCCGGAAAGCTTTCTTTCCGCCGACGTCATTCTGTCATTGCTCATCAACATCGTTGACGGCATTCAGGTGTGGCCGAACGTGATCGCCCGTCATGTGGCGGCCGAGCTGCCGTTCATGGCCACCGAGAACATCCTGATGGAGGCGGTCAAAGCCGGCGGCGACCGTCAGGCGCTGCACGAGGCGATCCGCGTTCATTCGATGGAGGCCGCCCGTCAGATCAAGGAGTGCGGACGGGACAACGATCTTCTGGAACGCATCAAGAAGGACCCGGCGTTCGCCATGCTGGACGGCAGAATCGACGGACTGGTCGACCCGAAGGCATTCATCGGACGCGCTCCGGAACAGGTCGAGGAGTTCATCCGGCGCGACATCGAGCCGCTGCTCAGCAACTCCGAGTCCGAAGAGGGCGAATCGATCAACGTGTAGTTGCGTTCCGCGCCGTTTTTTCGCCGCCGGGGAATGATCCGGCGGCGGTAAAAAGAATCCCGTCCGACTGGTGATTTTTTCCATTCGGACGGGATTTTTATTGGCTTGAACTCGCGGCGCGTCTCCGATTTTTTCAGAATTTCGCGCCGCGTTTTTGTTGTCGCGGCTGACCTTGATTACGGTTTCACGCAGTCGAAGTCGAGTTTGCCGTCTTTGACTCCGACCTTCAGCAGACTGTCCTCCGGCAGTTCTCCGGCGATCAGCAGTCGAGAGACCGGCGTTTCGAGTTCGCGGACGATCGCCCGTTTCAGCGGTCTGGCGCCGTAGGCGGGTTCGTAGCCGTCGCAGGTCAGGAGTTCCTTGGCCTCGCGGGTCAGCTCCAGCTTCACGCCGCGGTCGGCGAGCCGACCGGCGAAATGGGCGATCTGGATGTCGAGAATCCGGATCATGTCGTCCCTGGTCAGGGCGCGGAAGATCAGCGTTTCGTCCACCCGGTTCAGAAACTCGGGGCGGAAGTGCGAACGCAGTTCCTGCGTAACGTCCGCCTTGACCTTTTCCGGGTCGTCCGGGTGCGCCAGAATCTGCTGACTGCCGAGGTTGCTGGTCATGATGATGATGGTGTTCTTGAAATTCACCGTGCGCCCCTGCGAGTCGGTTATCCGGCCGTCGTCCAGCACCTGAAGCAGGATGTTGAACACGTCGTGGTGCGCCTTCTCGATTTCGTCGAACAGAATCACCGAGTACGGACGGCGGCGGACCGCTTCGGTCAGCTGGCCGCCTTCGTCGTAGCCGACGTAGCCCGGAGGCGCGCCGATCAACCGCGACACGCTGAATTTTTCCATATATTCGGACATGTCGATGCGGATAATCGCCCGCTCGTCATCGAACAGTTCTTCGGCCAGCGCCCGCGCCAGCTCGGTTTTACCCACACCGGTCGGCCCCAGGAAGATGAACGACGCAATCGGGCGATTCGGGTCTTTCAGCCCGGACCGCGCCCGCAGAACGGCGTCGGCCACCGCGGTGACCGCCTCGTCCTGTCCGATCACGCGCAGATGGAGATGGTCGGCCAGGTTCAGCAGTTTCAGTTTTTCGCTCTGCACCAGTTTGCTGACCGGAATATGGGTCCAGCGGCTGACGATGGCGGCGATGTCCTCTTCGTCCACCTCCTCCTTGAGCAGTCTGGATTCGCCGGATGTCTTGATGGCTTCTTCAGCCTTTTTAATCTGCTCCTCCAGCCGCGGAATCGTACCGTGGCGCAGTTCGGCGGCCTTCTCAAGGTCGTAGTTGCGTTCGGCCTTGTCCAGCTGCTGACGGGCGAGTTCCAGCGAGGCGCGCAGATTGCGCAGGTCTTCGATGGCCTTCTTTTCGTTGTCCCATCTGGCGCGCAGGGCGGTGGACTTCTCCTTGAGTTCGGAGAGTTCCTTTTCCAGCTCTTCAAGCCGCTTGAGCGAAGCGGGGTCTTTTTCCTTCTTCAGACCGGCGATCTCAATCTCAAGCTGCATGGAGCGCCGCTGAAGTTCGTCGATTTCGACCGGGGAGGAGTCGATTTCGGTGCGGAGCGTCGCGGCCGCCTCGTCCACCAGGTCGATGGCTTTGTCGGGCAGGAAGCGGTCGGAGATGTATTTGTCCGACAGCACCGCGGCGGCCACCAGCGCCGAGTCGCGCAGCTTGATGCCGTGATGTATTTCGTAACGCTCCTTCAGTCCGCGCAGAATGCTGATGGTGTCTTCGACCGAGGGCGGTGGAACCAGAACCGACTGGAACCGGCGTTCCAGCGCCGCGTCTTTTTCAATATACTTACGGTATTCGTCGAGCGTGGTTGCGCCGATGCAGTGCAGTTCGCCGCGGGCCAGCAGCGGCTTCAGCAGATTTCCGGCGTCCATCGACCCCTCGGAGGCGCCGGCGCCGACCACGGTGTGGAGTTCGTCGATGAACAGAATTATACTGCCGTCGCTCGACGTGACCTCTTTAAGCACCGCTTTGAGCCGTTCCTCGAATTCGCCGCGGTATTTTGCTCCGGCGATCAGCGCGCCCATGTCGAGCGCCACCAGTTTGCGGTTCTTCAGACCCTCCGGAACATCGCCGCGGAAAATGCGGCGCGCCAGCCCCTCGACAATGGCGGTTTTGCCCACGCCGGGTTCGCCGATCAGCACCGGGTTGTTTTTGGTCCGACGCGAAAGAATCTGGATAACGCGCCGGATCTCCTCGTCGCGGCCGATCACCGGGTCGAGTTTATCCTGCGCCGCGAGTTTTGTCAGGTCGCGGCCGTATTTTTCCAGCGCTTCGAACGTCGATTCGGGGTCGGCGCTGGTAACTCTCTGGTTGCCGCGCACCGACTGGAGCGCTTTGAGCACCGCCGCCTGATCAAGTCCGGCTTCGCGCAGGATTTCTCCGGCCCTGCTCTGGGATTCGGCAAGCGCCAGGATGAAGTGTTCAACGCTGATATACTCGTCGTGCATCTTATCGGCGGTCTGCGCCGCAGCGTTAAGCACCGCGCTGAACTCGCGCGACTGATAAAGCTGACTGTTGCCGCCGGACGTCTTGGGCAGCGAGTTGATGGCGGTTTCCACTTTTCCGGCGATGCGGCTCAATGGAATTCCGGCACGCTGGAGCAATGCGCCGGCCAGCCCCTCGTTCTGGTCGAGCAGGGCGCTGAGCAAATGCAGGTTGTTGAGCTCGGGGTTGCCGTTTTCCTGTGCCACGGTCTGGGCGGCGACCATAGCTTCTCTGGAGCGGTTGGTAAGTTTTTCAAGGTTCATAATTTTTCTCCTTTCGCAACAGGCGTATTATCGGAAGCCTGAACATCCGCATCGGGTGTGCCTTGGCCGCCTTAACCCGCCGTTTCTCCGTTTGACGGAATGTTCACGGCGACCAAAACCGCCGGAACACCCGTTTTGCGGAGCGCGTTGTTTTTGTTTTTGAAGATAGCAATTTCCGTGCCAGCGAAAAAAAGAGGCACAATGCGTCTCTCAGTGTGTCATAATGGCTCGATTATGAGCCGGATGACCGGCAGGTTGTGGCACACTATGAATTTTTGCAAATATTTGGCGCGGATTGCTTGATATTTGATGGGAGCATATTATATTAAAGGGTCTGAATATTACAGGAAAAATTAAAATTAACATAAGGAATCTGTAGAAATGGCACATAAAAAAGGTCAGTCGAGCAGTCGTAACGGTCGTGACAGCAATCCGAAATATCTTGGCGTCAAGGCGTTCGGCGGAGAGACCGT
>JAEWSS010000261.1 GCA_023459755.1 Verrucomicrobiota bacterium
CCCGGAAAGCAGACTGCCCGGATTGAAGGTAACATTGTAGGCCTTGGAACCAAGAGTGCCGACCCAGAAGACGCCGCCCTCGTTCATGGTCACGTTATTGGCCACGCCGGCGGTGTTGCCGTCGATCAATTTGCGGTAGCTCATCGCCAGCACGCCGCCGTTGGAAACGGTGACGTCGCTGATATAGCCGCCGTTGTAAACGGAAGCCGAGCCGTAGTTGGAGATTTCGACATACTGCGCGGCCGCATCGGTTCCGGTGATGATCAGATAGGCACCGACTTTGCCGGCGCCCATGGCGATCTTGCTGCCGGCGTCAACCTTGACGTTGGTGGCGCTTGCGCCGTCCCAAAGTTCGGTTTTGGCGAACTCCGAGCCAAGGATTTCAAGTTTGTCCACCAGGGTTCCCGCGCCCTGGATCTGCATGGCCGCTCCGGCTCCGGAGACAACCACGTCTGAATACTGACCGCCGAAAGCTCCTTCGCCCATGCCGTTCAGCACGCCGCCGGCCGCCACGGTCACTCCGCTGGTGACACCACCGGTCAGCACGGTCTGCCGACCGCCCGTCACGATAGTGGTGTCTTCAGCGATACCGCCGGACGCTACGATCTGAGCGCCGTCAACGGTCTCTCCGATTACTGGAGAGTTTTCTGCATTTACATTTTCTGTAAAAGCCATACTACACCCCTTTTTTTGTGTGGATATTGTCCACGTTTGGTTTCCGTTTTTACTAAAACGAACATTTAAAATATATTATTGCACACGATAAGTATAACCTGACTTTTTCAAATTGCAATAGCTGTCAAGGGGGTTGCCACAAAAAAAACAACTTTTTTTTATGGCTGAAAAAAATGCGCAGTCAAACGAAAAATCGGCGCGCCTTTATATTAATGTATAGTAACGACAATAAAAAAAAGCTCCGGAGCAAAACGCCCCGGAGCCATGTAGACGAAAACTTATTTCTATTAAAGATCAAACCAGGTGTTCACCTTGTCCTGAGCCTTGATGCTCTGACCGACCATCGCGGCGATTTCCAGCGTTTCCTCATGCGGCACCGGAACCGGCGCACCGCTGAAAAAGTCGAGCATGGTGTCGATCAGCGTCTGAAATGTGTTGCTGCATTGATTGATCGCGCGGCACTGCTTTGAGCCGGCCGCAATAAACTGATACGGCATCTCCGGAGCATAGGTGATTGTGCCGACCCGTCCGTCATTGTACTCAATAACCACATGCTTGTTGACTCCGGCCGAAGTCTGCATCAGGCGGGTTGCGCCGGTGCCGAGCAGCGTGGTAATCATTTCCAGCATATGAATGCAGTATTCCCAATATGACGAACCGCTGCCGGTGGCGGCGGCAAATTCGATCTTCTCATCCTTGAAAACCGTTTTTTTCACTTCGGCAATCTCGCTGGCAAAACGAAGCGCCGAACTGGAAAACATCGGAGTGTTGTATTTCGCGGCCATCTCAAAAATTCTGGCCGCGGCGGCCTTGTCGGGCGCGAACGGCTTGTCCATATAAAGCCGCTTCCCGCTCTTAAGCGCCTGTTCCGCCAGCTTTTCATGCACTTCCGGATTGCTCGGCGCAAGTACGATCAGGCAGTCGCAGTTCTCGATCAGCTCTTCCTGACTGCGCGCCGGCGTGACCTGAAAGTCTTCACACCATTTGGCCAGCGGACGCAAACCCGGCTTGCTCTGCTGTTCCCATGCCATGTGAACTTCAAACTGGTCGGCAAACTTGCTGCCGCGTATCCATTCCGGATAATGGTTCGCGTGCCACTCGTCGATGTAGAGGTCGATAAATCCGATTTTTCTTTTCATGACATCTTCCCTTATTTTTATGATATGGTTCAAAAGCAAACGCTGTTTTTCAACGATCCCGACGCTGCGTCGGCGTTCCGGTGCTGTCCCGGACAATCAATTGCGGTTCCACCAGCTGAATCGGAGGAAGTTCCGCCTCGGTTTTGATAGACTTCAACAAACTTTTCATTGCCAGCTGGCCCAATTCGCCGCGCTGCTGCGCCACCGTCGACAGATTGAACTCGGGATGCGCGGCATACCACACATCGTCAAATCCCATCACCGAAATATCGGCGGGAACACGGAATCCCAGATGACGCAGCGCGGAAATCATGTCAATCCCGGAATAATCGCTGTTGCAGAGCACTCCGGTAATATCGCGGTCATGAACGATACCGTCGATCATTGCGCTCCAGCCGGGATAACTGACGATCTCCATTCCGTAGTCCCCGGCCGCCGCGGCATAGCCTTCGCCGCGATGCTGCGGCGCCGAATCGACGGAATAGCAGACTTTTCGATGCCCGAGTTTGGCCAAATGCTCGCAGGCCAGATAGCCGCCGCGGTAATTGTCGGTATTGACAACCGGGAATGGACAGTTCACCGCATCGGTTGCCACCAGAATCACCGGAATATTACGCTGTGTGACCTTGCGGATGAAGTCGGGGAATTTCTCGCCGTCAAACACCCAGTCCATCGTCAGCAATATGCCGTCAACGTGTTTTTCCAGAAAAAGCTGAAGTTCCTGTTCAAAAAATTCGCACTTTTCTCCAGAAACGCCGATCAGCACACCGTAGTCGTTTTCGGCCGCGGTGCGTCCGGCCGCTTCAATGACTTCACCGTTGAACGAGTTGCGCACCGATGAACAAATGTAGCCGATCAGTCGGCTCTGGCGGCTTTGCAGACCGCGACCAAAATTGTTCGGTACATAGTCGAGACGAGCCGCCACCGCCTTCACCCGTTCGCGGGTCTTGGCTGCCACCAGCGGCGAACCGTTCAGCGCCAGACTTACCGTTGCGGGTGAAAGGTTAAGTTCCTGTGCAATCTTTTTGATCGTTACCATCGTGCGGCCCCTCCTGAGCTTATTTTCTTCTTACGCTGCCGCTCTGTCCGTGTGCGGCCAGCCCCTCCATACCGGCGATGCGCTCGATGGTCTCGACCTCGCGCCGGATGGCGGTTTCAGTATAATGCACCAGACTGGTGCGCCGGAAAAATCCATCGACCGTAAGTCCGCTGAAAAAACGCGCGCTGCCGCCGGTCGGCAGAACATGGCTCGGACCGGCGCAGAAGTCGCCGACCGGCTCCGGTGTCCACGGGCCGATGAATATCGCTCCGGCCGCCTTAATCCGACCAACCAGCCGTTGCGGAGCCCTGCACATCAGTTCAAGATGTTCCGGCGCATAGTCGCCGGCGATCTCCGCCGCCCGTTCAAGATCCGGAACATGAATCAGAAACGCGCCGTGATCCAGCACCCGATTTACCGTCGCCAGACGCGGCAGCTGCATTTTCCGGCGCTCGACCGCCTGTTCGACCGCCCGGAGAAATTCAACCGAGTCGGACACCACCACCGCCTGCTCCAGCCCGGAGCCGTGCTCGGCCTGACTGAGCACGTCGGCGGCCACCAGTTCGACCGGGGCCGAATCGTCGGCCACAATCAGGATTTCCGACGGTCCGGCGATCATGTCGATCGCCACCTTGCCGTAGACCAGTTTCTTTGCCGCCGTCACATAGGCGTTGCCGGGACCGACGATCTTCTCCACCGGAGCCACCGTTTCCGTCCCGTAAGCCATCGCCGCCACACCGTAAACGCCGCCCAACCGATAAATCTCGGTAACACCGGCCTGACTCATGGCGTACAGCACGGCGGGATGCACGTTGCCATTCCGGTCCGGCGGCGTCACCGCCACGATTTCCCGCACGCCGGCCGCCCGGGCGATCCCGGCGGTGTGAATGACGGTGGACACCAGCGGCGCGGTGCCGCCGGGAATATAGACGCCGACCCGATCCAGCGGCTCAAACTTTTCGCCAAGCCTGACCCCCGGACGCGGCGAATAACTCCACTTCCGCGGAATCCGCTGTCGGGAGAAATCCATTACATTTTTCAGCGCAAACCTGATTGCCTTGCGGTCTCCGGCGGAGAGCTGACCTGCGGCGGCGGAAAGTTCCGCGTCCGTAACCCGGAAACGATCCGGAGTAAGCTGAACATGATCGAACTCCGCGGCATAACGAACCAGCGCCGCATCGCCGTCGGCCGCCACGCCTTCGATTATTTTCCGCACCGAGGATTCGATCTCGGGCGGATATCCGGGGCGCCGGCACAGCGCTTTTATTTTGTCGCCGAATCCGGCGTCGTTACAGTCAAGAAATATCATTTTAAAACTCCACTAAAACGTTGTCGATCAAATGGGTCGGCCCGAACCACGCGGCGACCGCCAGCAAAATCGACCGGGTGTCGGCGGTCACAGGC
>JAEWSS010000262.1 GCA_023459755.1 Verrucomicrobiota bacterium
GTCAATTATTATCTGAAGGCCGACGCGATGGGTGCGTATCCGGAGGTGAATTACTGGTGTCCGGTCTGCGAATCGTATCACCGGCGCGACGGCGCCGAAACTGCGGCGCAGGCGAAACCGGTCAGCACTTTCGGGTTGGTGGCCGGCGACGACTTCGCGGTGGCGCCCGACATCGGACTGCCGACCGAAAACATTGACCGGATCGAACTGGATAATTTGCGCGGAAAGACCGCCGCCGCCGCGCTCTCCGGCTATTTTCCCGGCCGTTCAATGGTAAAACTGAGCTTTTCCGATGAACTGGACACTTGTTCGTTGAATTTTGTTCCGGATGCTTCCGGCGACCTTTTCAGCTTTATTATGTCGGACGCGGACGGCGCCGCCGCGGTCAGACTTTCTCCGTTCGCGGCAGGCACACTGGTGCGCGATGCCGTCGGCGGGCGCGACTATTTTGAAATGCCGGAATCAACGCTGATCGTTGACGGCGAGGGCGGTGTCGCCGGTGTCGCTTTTTCGGACCTGGTTCCGGCCGACGACTCGTGGCGCATGCCGGTCGCGGAATGGGATTTTGTTTCCGCCGCCGACCGCGAGGCGGAAAAAGATATGTTGAAAAATATTCTGAGCAACGGCGTGTTCGCTGTCAAATTCAAGCTGGCGGAGCCGCCGAAGAGCAATTCAGCCGCCGCTCGCGGCGAGGAGCAGCAGCTGGAGTTTTTGGCGCCCGGAATCCTTCGCACCGACGGAACACTGCTGGTTCCGCTCATCCTTTCGGCACAGGACGCCGGACGAATCGAGCGGATCTCCATGATCGCAAACGGTGATACCGTCACCTGCGGATTCGTCGGCGCGGTCAAGTATTTTGACGTTTTTGTGGTGCGCCCGGAATCGCTGCCGGACGGCGCGTCCGCCGTCGAGGATTTTTCGACGGACAACACGGATTTGAATTCAAGCGCGGCGTGGGAGGCGGTGTGCTCGGTTTCCGACAAGGGCGTCAATTTCCAGCTGCTGCCGGTTGAGGCCGACTTCCGCAACGTTGTTCGCGGTTACGGCAATGTGCGTTATCCCGATCTCTGCAGTCACGGCGGACTGGTGTTCAATCGCGGCGGTTCTCTGGTCACCGCGCCGTTGTCGGTGCGCGCCGCCGGCTCCCGTCGGCGCTACTCCAGCGACAAGGATATCTACGACGTGCGACTGCTGAACGACGCGCGTTTCGCTGAATTCGACCCGGCGTTCGCTCCGAAAAGCGAAGCCGAGCGCTTCATGCTGGGCTGGCTTGGCGTTGACTACCAGATTATGAATTCTGAACTGGCCGAGGCCAATGACGTACTGCATCTTACCAATAACGGCGAACTCGGCCTGCTGGTCACCGACGTGGCGGCCGATTCTCCGGCCGGCCGGGCCGGAATCGTTTCCGGGAACGTTCTGCTGCGGATTACGCCGGTTTCCGGCGGTGCGCCGATGGAACTTTATGGTTCGGAATATGAGATCCCCGATATGTCCAACTTTCCGTGGTCACGCTACGACGAACTGCCGGAGATGTATTTCGACATGATCCCGTTTCCGTGGCCGGACATGAATTCCGGCGTCAACAAGACACTGACCTCGCTGGGTATCGGCGCCGAATACGATCTGGCCTATGTCGCGGACGGTGAAGTGAGAACGGCGCGGTTGAAGGTCGAACCGGCTCCCGAGTGTTTTTACAACGCCAGACGGTTCAACGCCGGTGGTCTCGGCTTAACCGTGTGCGGCATAACTCCGGAAGTCCGGCGCTATATGCTGATGAATCCGGACGATCCCGGAGTGCTGGTGGCCGGCATCAAGGCCGGAAGCAAGGCCAGCGTAGCCGGAATAAAACCGTATGAGATGATCTGCGGCGTGGACGGCGCACCGGTATCCGATATTGATGAGTTCCAAAAAGCGGTTGAAGGAAAAACCGAATTGAAACTTGAGGTTAAACGACTTTCAACCTCCAGAATCGTCAGCGTCAAGCTGGATTCGGCGGCGGAGACTCGTGACGCCGCCGCACAATCCGCCGGCGACGCAACCGAATAGTACGGCGGTTCAAAACAAAAGCCGCGCGGTCCGTATTTACGGATCGCGCGGATCGTTTTTATACTATATATAGTATATTACTCGAACAGCGGAGCGCAGACTTTCAGCCATGCGTCGGCCAGCCGGCGGTGTCCGGCGTAACTCGGATGCACTCCGTCCGGCAGCCAGTAGCGCGGCGGAGCCTCCTTGCAGGCGTTCACAAACCATTCGTCGGTGACCAGCGGCAGTGAAAATTCCGCCGCGAGTTTACGGACGATTTTTTTGCGTTCGGCGATCTCGGCCACCCATTCCCCGGTCACAAAGTCGCTGACGCAGATAAACGGTTCGATCAGCACGATGGCGGTGTCGGGCAGCGTTTCGCGGGTCCAGGTCAGGATTTCGCGGTAAATGCGTTCATAACGCGGCAGGTCGACGCCGTTGTGACTCTCAAACTCATGCCAGGTGTCATTGACGCCGATGAGGATGGAGATGAGATCGGGTTTCAAGTTCAGCGCGTCTATTTTCCAGCGTGCGTAGAGGTCAACCACCCGGTTGCCGCTGACGCCGCGGTTCCAGACGTCCGGTGCGGCCGCCGCATACCGGGCGCGCAGGTCGGCGCAGAGCATTGCCGCGTAGCCGTTGCCAAGCTGAAGGTTGGGTTCGGTAAGATTATAACTGCGGGCGGCGTCGGTGATGGAGTCGCCCTGCAGAACAACGAGATAATTTTTTTTCATATTTTTCTTCCGATTGTTTCCTTGTCCGGTTAAAATAGCATTTCATTGTTTTTTTTGCAAGCGGAAATGAACGGAAAAGACAATGGTGCGCGGCCGTTTGAGCAGATTTTCCGACTGATTCTCCAGCGACCGCTTCAACCGGGAGGCAATGACTTCGCCGAAAAGTTTGCCGGACTTTTGTTCGCTTAAACGCAGAAAGTCGCACACCATGAACAACTGGGCCAGGCTGAACATGAGGCGACATTTTTTTGCCTGCGTTACCGCGGACGGAGTTATGCCGAGATGTGCGGCCAGTGAACGCTGCGTCTCTTTTCGGCGGATGAGTTCTCTTGAGATCAGCGGCCAGCCATTGATGTGAGATTCCATAGTTTTCTCCGGTAAAAAATTTGTTAATTGCTTAAGTTTTGCCTTTACGCTATAATACTTATAGTATATAATTAACTTAATTTCAAGAAAAATATTAAAAATAACGTGATTTGGTTTGGAAAAAGGGATGGTTTCCCATTATATTGAAATCATGAAAAAAGCAGGACCATAACAAAAAAGGAGGTCAGGTCATGAGTATGTTGTCCCAAATGGTGGCGGGACGGAAGATCCGTCAGTGTGAGCTTGCCAGTGCGCTTGGCATCACTCGGTCGGCGGTTTCACAGCAGTTGAAGTCGGGAATAAAGAGCATTCGGGTTGCCAAAAAATATGCCAGAATATTGCGCTGCAACCCGCTTTTTCTGCTGGATTGATTAAGTGATAGCTTAACGTATTGGAGGGCGGTATGAACTGTTACGGACATTATGACCGGTTCAAGGCCGATTGTGCCGAATGTGATTTGCAAAAATACTGTGAAGCCGCCGGCGATCCGCCGCTGCTTACCGGGTCCATGGCGAGTTTCAATGATGAGCTGGCGGTGCCGGGGCGTTTGCCGGTGGATGATTCGGACGTCGATTCGCGTTCCGAACTGTATACGCGCGACGACCTGCTGGAGGTGATAAGCAGCATGCTTCAGCTGGACGTTCGCACGGTTGATCTGCTTGCCCGGCATATTGAGACGCCGGGCATAACCTTCCGGCAACTGGCTGAACCCCGGAAGGTTACAAGGCAGGCGGTGCATAAATTTCTGAAGAACCAGTGTCGAAAATTTCCGGAGATAGCCGCGCTGCTGCGCATAGGCGAGCGGCGGCGGTCGATAATAAAAAGAAAAACATTTATGGAGGCGGTATGTCAGATTCGCAGGAAAACGTGCGCGTTGCGTTGGAGCGCACCAAGGAAAAGCTCGCTCTGCTGGAGGAAATTGATCTGCTCGACGGAGAGTTCAAACTCATTCAGCACGAATATACTCAAAGGCGCCGAACTTTGGCGGGACGATTGGCGGAAGTCGTTGGAGAGTCAAAATAATTGATGTGCGAACCCTAATCCTGAAGAGGAAAAACAATCGGACGGAACCGCGTCCGATTTTTTTTGATTTTTTTTGATTTTTTTTGAAAAAAGGGCTTGACTTCGTTTGTATTTTAAAAATCGACCGCTATATTAGCCAGTGAAATATGAAATTAAGCAGTGCAATTTAATTTTTCTAAGGTTTGAAAACTGTAGTCACAAGTATCTGAAAAGTATATAGGACTTGCCGCTGGCCGATCAGGCGCAGCGGACGTTTCGATGGTCGCACTGCAAAAATTTCGCAAGCTGTCCTCAATCCCCCTCCTACCGCGTCAAGGCACACGAATTACGTAGCCGCCCGGCGAAACCGACAAGTCAAAAAGTTTAAGCAAGGCTCCTTGGGCTGGTTTGAACCGAGACACGGTGTTTCGGTTCCGGAACGGGGAATGAACGCTGCCCGGGGATTCCGGAGCAAAAAAAGACAAGAAGGATCCAGTATGAACATCTACGTTGGTAATCTCGCCTACGCCGTCACCGATGAAGACCTCGCGAACTATTTCGCCGAATTCGGCACTGTTGATGCCGCCCGCATTGTCATGGATCGTGACAGCGGCCGCAGCAAGGGTTTCGGTTTCGTCGAAATGAGCGACGCCAATGCCGCCAATGCCGCCATCGAGGCGCTGAACGGCAAGGAACTCAATGGCCGCAAGGTTGTGGTCAACGAGGCTCGTCCGCGTGAGGAGCGTCCGCGTCGTGAAGGCGGATTCCGTCGCTAATACATGTAAATTGACGGTTTCGGCTGTCTTTTTATGTGGTTTAGGAAAAAATCCGGATTCATTTATGAGTCCGGATTTTTTTTATTTAAAAAATTTGAAGATGTGCTATATTCTAGTGAGATATGGCGTTGACGCCGAGAAATCGAGCGAATCTGTTTGCTGTCAGCGGTATGCCGTCAAAAGTTTTTCAGCTTCGGCGGTGGGCGTGCAGTAATGGGGCGCGGCTTCGGCGGAATGGCGGTGTTTGGTTGTCGCAACCGGGTGGCTGCGGCGGAAAAATGAATCCGGCCGTTGATTCTTATGGCGGATGGATTACACTGAAGGGACATGTTTTGATGAAGACAAAGTTTACACTGATCGAGCTGCTGGTGGTGATTGCGATCATTGCAATTCTGGCCGCCATGCTGCTGCCGAGTTTGGCCCGGGCCCGCGAAATGGCCAACCGGGCGGCGTGTACCGGAAATCTGCGGCAGTGCGTGCAGACCATGCAGCTCTACTCGCAGAACAACAATGACTGGGTGTCCACCTGCCCGATCGACAAGGACGGATGGGTCGCACCGTGGTTCGGCGTCAAAGGCGTTGGCGGCGACCTCGGGGCAAACGACCCGGACTGTCCGGTTCAGATGCGCAAGGTGACCTACTGTCCGTCGGCGGTCAATTCGGACAACATCAAGAACCGTCAGTCGGCCTACGGTGCTCCCTATTTCAGCGACTCCACCGACTACGAGGAATACAACTGTGAAAAGCTGGTTTCCGGCAAGCCGACCCAGGTGGATTCAACCTACAATGTGATTTATTACACCGGCGGCGCCATGGTCAACCTCGGACGTGCTCCGGCCACCACTTATGTTATGCTGATGGATTCGGCCTACGGGTATTATTTTGAGTCAAGCACCGACCCCGCGGTCGGCAATCAGGCGTACTGGTTCTACCGCAATAACGTGGTTAAGGGATGGGCCGGGCTGATGCCCCGTCACAACGGGATTGCCAATCTCGCCTATGCCGACGGTCATGTGGGGGACAGTCAGGATAGGGCCTCGCTTTATCAGCGCTCGTTCATCCGCAGCTACCTGATAAACGACGGCTATGATGAGATCGACCTCGAGGAGGAGTACGGCAGCGGCAACTGATCCTGCGGTATGCGGCGGTATATTGCGCGGAGCGGCGGATGGTCGTTCCGCGCTTTTTTGTTGTCCCGGCCGTCTTTACAAAAGGATGTTTTATGCTATATTATAAAATATAAGTATTCTCAACATAAACATCAAGGTGCAACAATGAACAAAATCTCCGCTCTCCAAAAGGCTCGTGCCGCGTATCAGCCCAAACTTCCGCCCGCCTATGTCAACGGTGCTTCGGTGAAGATCGTCGAAGGCGCTCCCACCGCCAGCGCGGGCGATTCCGAGAAGATCCAGAAACTTTTCTCCGCCACCTACGGCAGTCCGGAGCTGACTTTTGAAGCCGGAGCCAGGAGCGAAAAGCCGGCGATCACCGCCGGTGTGATTCTATCCGGAGGTCAGGCTCCCGGCGGTCACAACGTCATCGCCGGTCTGTACGACGGGCTCAAGTCGCTGAACAAGGCGAGTAAACTTTACGGCTTTCTGAAGGGGCCGGACGGTCTGGTCAAGAACGAGTACATGCTGCTCACCGACGAGATCATCGACAGCTACCGCAACACCGGCGGGTTCGACATGATCGGTTCCGGCCGCACCAAACTGGAGACCGAGGAGCAGTTCACCGCGGCTTATGACCACTGCAAGGCGCTCGGCATCACCTGTCTGGTGATCGTCGGCGGCGACGACTCCAACACCAACGCCTGCCTGCTGGCCGAGTATTACAAGAAGAACAATATTCCGATCAAGGTGGTCGGCTGCCCGAAAACCATCGACGGCGACCTCAAGAACGAGCAGATCGAAGCCTCCTTCGGTTTCGACACCGCCTGCCGCGTCTATTCCGAGCTGATCGGCAATATCGAGCGCGACGCCAATTCCGCCAAAAAATATTGGCATTTCATTAAACTTATGGGACGCTCCGCCAGCCACATTGCTCTGGAGTGCGCGCTTCAGACCCACCCGAATATTGCGATCATCTCCGAAGAGGTCGCCGCCCGCAAAATGACGATCAAGGGCATTGTCGAATACATTGCCGGCATTGTCGCCGAGCGTTCGGCCCGCGGGATGAACTTCGGTGTGGCGTTGATTCCCGAAGGTCTGATTGAGTTCATTCCAGAGTTCAAAGCGCTGATTTCCGCACTGAACGACCTGCTGGCCAAGGAAGAGGCCGCGTTTGCGTCGCTCAGCGACTCGGACAGCAAGATTCAGTTCATCAGCAGTCGTTTGCCGGAAGCCTCCAGTTATGTGTTCAGTTCGCTGCCGCGTCAGATTCAGATCCAGCTCTGTCTGGACCGCGACCCGCACGGCAACGTCCAGGTTTCCCTGATCGAAACCGAGAAGATGCTGGCCGAAATGGTCGCCCTCCGTTTGAAGGAACTCAAGCAGACCGGCATCTACAACGGCAAGTTCTCCACCCAGAGTCATTTCTTCGGCTACGAAGGCCGCTGCGCCGCGCCGTCCAACTATGACGCCGACTACTGCTACAGTCTGGGCTACACCGCCGCCGCGCTGCTTTCCGCCGGCAAGACCGGATATATGTCCAGTGTCCGCAACACGCTGAAACCGGCGTCCGAGTGGGTTGCCGGCGGCATTCCGATCACCATGATGATGAACATCGAGCGTCGTCACGGCGAGGACAAGCCGGTGATTCGCAAGGCGCTGGTTGAGCTTGACGGCGCACCGTTCCGCGAATTTGCCGCCAGCCGTGCGGATTGGGCGGTCAACACCTGCTACGTCTATCCCGGCCCGATCCAGTATTTCGGCCCGAGCGAAGTCTGCGACCAGGTCACCCGCACGCTGGTGCTGGAAAGAAGCGGCGATGTCAAGTAAGGCCGGTGCGATCGACGTCTCCTATGTTGCGCAGCTCGCCCGTCTGGAATTGGACGAGTCCGAAAAGGCCGCGATGCAGCACGACATGGAGGCGATCGTCGAATATATCGACGAACTGAGCGAGCTTGACGTTTCCGGCGTCGAGCCGACCGCTCACGCGGTTCAGGTGACGAATGTTGAACGCGACGACGTCGCCCGGCCGGGATTCGGCCGCGACGTTATGCTGGCCAACGCTCCGGCGCTGATCGACGGTGAACTTATCAAGGTGCCGCAGGTGCTGCCCGGAGAGGGGATGAACTGAGTATGAGCGCTATTGAAACTGTTACCATTGCCGCGGCGGCCAGACTGCTGGCGGATAAGAAGATCACCGCCGTCGAGCTGGCCAAACGCTGTCTCGGCCGGGTGGATGAAGTTGACGGCAAAGTCGGGGCATTCCTGACCATCGACCGCGACCGGGTGATGGCCGCCGCCGCCGCCGCCGACCTTCGTCGTGCGGAAGGGCGTGCGCTGTCGGAGTTCGACGGCGTGCCGATCGGCGTCAAGGCCTGCATCGTGGCGGAGGGCGAAAGCTGCTCCTGCGCCTCGAAACTTCTGGAAAACGTGATTTCACCGTACGATTCCACCGCGGTGGCGCGGCTGCGCAAGCTGGGATTCATCCCGTTCGGACGGCTGAATATGGACGAATTCGCCATGGGGTCGAGCTGTGAGAACAGTGCGTTCCACCGCACCGCAAATCCGTGGGATCTCGGCCGGGTGCCCGGCGGTTCCTCCGGCGGAAGCGCGGCCGCGGTCGCGGCGCGGATGGTTCCGGCGGCGCTGGGTTCGGATACCGGCGGGTCGATCCGTCAGCCGGCCGGGTTCTGCGGCATTGTGGGGGTGAAGCCCACCTACGGGCGGGTTTCGCGCTACGGGCTGGTGGCCTTTGCCTCGTCGCTGGATCAGATCGGGCCGATGACCAATTCGGTGGAGGACGCCGGAATTGTGCTCGACGCCATCTGCGGACGCGACGCTTCCGACTCGACCAGTCTTGATATTCCGGCCGGCGGTTTTGCCGAGGCGGTGCGCAGGGCCGACGTGACTTCGCTCAAAGGAGTGAGGGTCGGGCTGCCCAAAGAGTACCTCGAAGCACCGGGACTCAGCCCGGACGTCAAGGCGGCGCTGACTCGCGCTCTGGACAAAATCAAGGCGCTCGGCGCCGAAACGGTGGAGGTGTCGCTGCCGCACACCAAGTACGCGGTGGCGGTTTACTACATCATCGCCACCGCCGAGGCCAGTGCCAATCTCGCCCGGTTCGACGGAGTGCGCTACGGGGCGCGTAAAGACACCGGCGATCTGGTGTCCAGCTACTTTGCCAGTCGCGGCGCCGGGTTCGGCAAAGAGGTCACCCGCCGCATTCTGCTGGGAACCTATGTGCTCTCCAGCGGTTATTACGACGCGTATTATCTGCGGGCGCAAAAGGTGCGTACATTGATCCGCCGCGACTTTGCCGAGGCGTTCAAGCAGTGTGACGTGCTGTTGACGCCGGTGACACCGGCGACTGCGTTCAAGTTCGGGGAAAAGTCCGATCCGCTTCAGATGTATCTGTCGGACATTTTCACGATTGCCTTGAATCTTTCCGGCAACTGCGGCATGAGCGTGCCGTATGCGCTGGGGAGCGACAACATGCCGATCGGTCTTCAGGTGATCGCTCCGGCGCTGGAGGAGAAAAAACTTCTGGCGTTCGGACGGGTGCTGGAGGCCAATGCGGAACGCAAAGAGTTTGTGCCCGGTTTGTAAGACGTCGCGCTCCGTCCGATTTTCCGGGCGGAGCGTTTTTTTCAATTTATTTTTCAAGCGAGGTGTGACGATGAGAAAAAAGCTGTTGATGCTGTTGGCGGCGCTGCCGTGCGCGGCGCTGGCGCTGGTTTCCGGCGAAAAAGCGTCGGCGACGGTGGGACTTGATTATGTGACCGGGGGCGAACCGCTCTATCT
>JAEWSS010000263.1 GCA_023459755.1 Verrucomicrobiota bacterium
AACGCGGACTGTCGCTTAAAGCGCCAATCGTTTCGCGAGACGAAAAAGACCAACTCCATAAACTTATCCAGGCCGGCAGTAAACTTCAGTTCAAACTGGTTCACCCGCAAAGCCAGTCGATCATTGAATCCGGACGCATCCCCGCCGGATACGATCTGATGACCGAGGAAACGACAAAGGAAAAAGCCGCATCCTCGGCGGTTGTGTCGCACCGGACGGAAATGAACGGCTCAGGTATTCAAAAGGCGTTCGTTTCGCGCGATCAGATGGGCAGAATATCCATCGCACTTGAATTCAACTCCGAAGGGGCCGCAAAATTCGCAGCGGTCACCCGCGAAAACGTCGGCCGCCAACTGGCGATAGTGCTCGATAACCGACTCTGCTGCGCCCCCGTGATTCGCGGTGAAATCGCCGGCGGACGCGCGGAAATTTCCGGAAGTTTTTCGCTCGAAGAAGCCAAAAATGTGGCCGACGCCCTCACCAACGGCAGTTTCCCGTTTAAAATCGACGTCGAGGCCATGTACGACACCGCACCCACCCTCGGCGCCGACAACGTACGCAACGGCATCGTAGCCGGAATTATTGCGATTTCGCTTCTGGCCGCGTTCATGATGGTCTATTACCATAAATGCGGCCTCATCGCCTGCACCGCCCTCGCGGTCAACGTAGTGCTGATCCTCGGCGCCATGGCCGCATTCGGCGCCACCATGACCATGCCGGGTATCGCCGGCATCATCCTCACACTCGGAATGGCGGTTGACGCCAACGTACTCGTGTTTGAGCGAATGCGGGAGGAACTTGAACTGAAAAAACCGGCGGCGGAGGTCGTCCGGCTCGGATTCTCCAAAGCGCTGTCGTCGGTCGTGGACGGCAACCTGACCACACTGGTGGTGGCGGTTATATTGATGTATTTCGGCACCGGAGCGGTAAAGGGGTTTGCGTCCAGCCTCTCAATCGGCATCATCGCCAGCCTCTTCACCGCGCTGTTCATGACCCGGGTGATCTTCGACTGGTACTTGAGGTTTTCCCCCAATCCGCACTTCACCATGATGAAGTTTTTCTCGCGTCCCAACATTAACTTCATACGGCAGTCGCGTATCGCGGTGCCGCTTTCGCTGGCGGCCATCCTGATCAGCGTCGGCGCCTGCCTGTGGCGTGGTCACGACATGCTGGCGGTGGACTTCACCGGCGGCACACTGCTCAGCTGCGCTTATCACAGCAAGGACATTCCGACCGAGTCGGTGGAAAACGCCCTGGCGGCAGCCGGAGTCACGGCAAAAGCCACTTACAAAAGCAACGCCTCGCAGGCGGACAACCGGAAACTTGAGCTCCTGTTCGGAGACACCGGATCGGAGTCCGGTAAACTGCTGGCCGACCGGTCGATTTCAACGCTGAACGCAGCCTTCCCCGAATTAAAACTTTCCGACGCCCAACTCACCAGCGTCGGCAGCATGGTCGGCGGAGAAATGACCCGAAACGCCATATATTCCATTTTGCTGGCCTTCGCCGGCATGATCGTCTACGTCAGTTTCCGCTATGAGTTCAGCTACGCCGCCGCCGGCATCCTGGCGCTGGTGCACGACGTGGTCATCGCACTCGGAATATTCACCTTGATGGGACGCGAACTTTCGCTCCCGGTGGTAGCCGGACTTTTGACCATAATCGGGTATTCCATCAACGACACCATTGTAATCTTCGACCGCATCCGCGAGGAATTGCGGCTGAACCCCAATCTGCCGTTCGCCGACGCGGTCAACCTGAGTCTCAACCGGACGCTGAGCCGAACCATTCTGACCAGTTTGACCACCTTCCTCGTGGTTGTCACCATGTTCTTCTTCGGCGGCATTGCAATCAACGACTTTGTTCTGGTCATCATGCTCGGCATTGTGATCGGCACTTATTCATCGCTCTACATTGCCAGCCCGATCGTCGTAAAATGGCATCAACTCAAAGCGGCAAAAAAGAATCACGCCCGTTAAAAAACGCAAAAAAAGTCATAGGCCGCTCCCAAATACGGCTTATGACTTTTTTTTAGCGGCAATGCGCCGGCCGGTCGCGACCGGGACGCATCAACCGTTGCATCAGTTTACGCGGCCGACGGCGATACGCCGTCGAATATCCTCGCAGCGCGCCGCGCCAAGCTCAGCCGCGGCCGGCGACGACTCGACAATTGCGGAAAGCACCGCACATGCACATTTTACACTATACTCGTTACAGCATCCGGCGCATTCCGGCACGTCAAGTTGAGTCAGAAAGCGTTCGATTAGAAAATCCAGAGTTCCAGACGTGTACACCAGACGGTCATCCAAACTTTTATTCGCCGATTTTCCGCAGTGCACCAGCAGCGGCTCCGCCCAATAGAGCGCGTCGCCCTGATAGCTGCCGCTGATCCCGTTTTCCCGTCGTCTGATTTCATTATTGTCCGGCTCCGGATAAAGTCCGGAACAATAGAGTGAGTCGTCCGCATCAAGTACGGCTCCGTAAGAAATTTGATAACGCATGCCGCCCCCTGTCTCTCGGTTATCTGCAATATCCAAGTATATATAGCACTATTTTATGGAAATGTCAATCTTTTTTCCAAAATTTCATAACTTTTTAATTGTTTGAAAAAACGACATGACGATGTATTGTTATTAATATGATAAATTTTTCACAATTCAACCGCGGTCCGGCGCCAAAAATTCCGGATGACCCGGATAAATGCGCCGACCGGCTGGACGTGCTGCTCGACCAGCGTAATTACGACGAAGCGCTTCGCACCGTAGACGCCGCATTGCGCCGTTTTCCACGCAACGCGATGCTGCTTTACTACCGGTCGTGCGCCTATTATTACGCCAACCGGCTCCCTGAAGCGATCAATGCGGCCACCGCCTCGATTGCGTCGGACCCGGAAAGTCCGTCCGCCTACATCATCCGGGCCGACGCATATGACGACCTGAATAAAAACGAGCTTGCCATCGCCGACTACAACCGCGCCATCGAAATTGCGCCGGACTATACGTTGTGCTATTATGAGCGCGCCGAGCTGTTCCGCAAGATGAATCTGCCCGAACCGGCGCTGAACGATCTTGAACAGGCGTTGAAACTTGACCCGGATGACCTGCCTTCGCTTCGTCTGCGCATGGAAATCAACGAAGAACTCCAAAATTTTTCAGCCGCACTGGAGGACTCCGACCGAATCCTGAAAAGCGGCAGAGCGGATTGCTACGACCTGCTGACCAGAGTGTACTGCAAAACCGCGCTCAACCTGCCCCCTGCGGAAATTCTGCCGGACGCGGTCAAGGCGACCGAACTGAATCTGGCCGATCCCGAAGCGTGGTTCCGGCGCGGTTCGCTGGAGGACTCGCTGAATAACTTTTCGGCGGCGGTGCAGTCCTACACCCGCAGCATCGAACTTGAACCGACGGCGGCGGCGTTTGCCTGCCGCGCCGAGTCGCTGTCCAGTCTCGGTAAAAAAGAAGAAGCGCTGGCCGACTTCAACCGCGCCGTTGAAATCGATCCGGCCGATCTCGAAAGTTTTGCCGAACGCGGCACGCTGCTGGCCTCGCTCGGCCGCCGCCGCGAAGCACTGGCCGACCTTGACCGTTTTTTGGAAAAAAATCCGGACGACGCGCAGGCGCTATCCTGCCGCGGAACCGTTCACGCCGATCTCGACGAACTTGAGGCAGCCAAGGCCGACCTCGAACGGTCGCTCGCCATCCAGCCCGACCCGGAAACCAGCTACCGGCTCTCCGGCGTGCTTAATCTGCTCGGCGATTACGGCAGTGCGGCTAAACAGTGCGACCTCGCCTTAACCGGCGCGCCGGACGATCCGGACTACAACTTCTGGCGCGGCGTACTCTTTCTGGACGACGGCGACGAAAAGTCGGCAACCTTATTTTTCCGTAAAGCCATCGACTGCGCCGACGAAGCCTCCCTGCCCTATTTTATGGCCGAGATCGGCCGGCTCTACAAAGAATCCTGATCCACATCCACCGGTTCACCGCGCCGGAACGCCCCCGGAGACATCCCGTAAATGCGCCGGAAAACTTTGCAAAAATAACCGAGACTGTCAAACCCGCACGCAAACGCGATCTCCTTTACCGGAGCCGGAGACGCCAACAACCGCAACGCTTTGCGCATTTTCAAATCCAGCACAAAATCATGAGGCGTGCTGCCGGAAACCTGTTGAAATCGACGGGAAAAATGCCAGCGGCTGCATCCCGCCACCCGCGCTAAATCATCAATTGTCAGTGGCTTGTCCAGATTGTCCAGACAATATTCCTGAATCAGGTTGAGCAGCGCGTAGTCGCGATTGAAGCCGGGACCGTCGGTTGAGGCGCATAATGACATGATAAAATCATATGCGGCGGAACTTGCGCTGTAACAGTCGCGTATCTCCCGATCGCGGCAGCGGTGTATCACATCCCAGGCCGAGTCCACCACCCTGGCGTCGGAAGCAAACGAACACACCGAACCGTGAATGCGCCGGAACTCGCTGAATATCCGCATAAGTTCGGAACCGCTGACGCTGACATAAAGAAACTCCCACTGCCCGGAGTCCTCCGGCAAACGATAGCAATGTTCCTCCGGAACCGTCAACAGCATCGCCATTCCGGGTTCCATCCGCCATACGCGCCGCCCGATGCGCAGCTCGCCGACCCCGGACAGCGTATACTGCCAGATCGTCATTTCCTGATTGCCCCGCTTCATCCCGTCCCAAACATAACTGTGACAAGTCGCACACATGTGACCGCAATGAACCAGCATGCCGCGCAAATGGGCAAAACTTTCCGGAAACACAATGTTATTGTATACTTCTTCCACCACCGCCACAATCCTCCGCCTGTAATCAATAAAAATAGCCCGAAGCCGCCGTTTTTCAAGCGTTCAACCGCGCCTTTTCCCCAATGATCCGGGTTGACAGCCGTCATACGTTCAAAACCATCCGGCACAACCGGACAAAAATGGGGGAAACATCTATGAACCGGCTAAAAAAAATAAAAGCGCTGAAGGAACAAATTGAGCTCTTTCAACTTGAAAACCGCGGGATAATCGCCCGCTACACCATGCCCGAACTGTGCAGCATCTACAACGGCATCGGCCCGGACGCCTTTCCTGAATGGCTCCGCGGCGTAATAACGTCGCTCAATCCGGCGCTGGAACCGGCGGCATTCATCCACGATGTTGAATGGCACGAAAGCGACGGCTCAAAAATCAGCTTCCAGGCGTCAAATGCCAGACTCGAACGCAACGGCCGCCGCATTGCCGCCGGCCAATATCACCGGTTTGATCCCCGCCGCTATCTGCTAGCGCACCAGGCCGCACGATTCGCAAGGCTCTGCACCATGTTCGGATGGACGGCGTGGTGCGCACCGTGCAGTTGCGCGGTCTGCCGTAAAAAGAACTGACTCCGCCGCCATATGACCGGCTATGCCGTCGGCGTCACCGCCGGCAAAGCCGTCACCCGCCGGACGCATCCCCCAAAATCGAACGCAGTTTCCCAATCACGACCGGCTTGTTCAAGATACCGGAAAACGCCGAAACATCAAAATTACGTTCCGCCTCGGTGTCGGCGGTTATTGCGAAAATCAGCATATCCTTGTGAACCGGAATGGCCCGAATCGCCGCAGCCAGCTCGTCTCCGTTCATCCCCGGCATCCACATATCGGTCAGCACCGCGCCGAACTCCTGCTTGGCCAGCAGCGCCAGCGCCTCCACACCGCCCGACGCGGCAAAAGGACGAAATCCAAGTTTTTTAAGCATTGCGGACAACACCTTCAAATTCATCGGCACATCATCGACAATCAGGATGTCGCGGCATGGCAGAACCGGCGGCGCCGCCGCAGCGGGATTGACAACCGATTCAGGCGGCGCTTCGACCTGCACATCCTCTCCGCCGCGCGGATTGAGCCGATACGGCACGTTGTCAAACTTTATGATAAAACTGCTGCCTTTGCCCAATGTGCTCTCAAGCAATATCCGCCCCCCCATCTTCGCGGCCAGACGTTTGGAAATGGCCAGTCCCAGCCCGGACCCGTCATAACTGTGGGCGCCGCGAACCGCATTCTGCTGAACAAACGGCTCGAAGACCTTTTGATGGAACTCCTCCGGTATTCCGATTCCGGTGTCAATCACCCGGATGGTCAAAATGCCCATCCCGGAGCGCGACGGGGCAAAGGCCGCCCGGATCGCCACCGAACCTTCGGTCGTGAATTTTATCGCATTCCCGATAATATTCAACAATATCTGACGCAGGCGCAGACTGTCGATACGCATCGTCGGCATATCGGTTTCGGCGCGAATGCTGAACTGAAGATTTTTGGCATCGGCCTGATAACGGAACAACGACTGCATGTCTCGAAGCACCTCGTTGACATCGACTTCCTCCGGAGTCACCTCCAACTGGTCGGATTCCAGCTTGGAAAGATCCAGCAGATCGCTGATCAGCCGGAGCAGAGCCTTGCCGGACGCATTGATGCCTTTGAGATAGTCCACCCGCTCCGTCTCGCTCATCTTCGAGTTCTGAAGCAGTTCGGAAAAACCGATCACCGCATTCAGCGGCGTTCTCAATTCATGACTCATGGTGGCCACAAAGAGGCTTTTGGCCTGATCGGCCGACTTTGCCGCCTCCATAGCCTCTTCGGCCATGCGCCGCCCCTCGTTGATGACGGTAACCTCAATCACGCTCTCAATAACATTGGAAACCTTGCCGTTTTCGTCAAACACCGGAGAGGTCTCCACCAGATAGTCGTGACCATTCAGCTTCATCTCGCAGGAATTTGAGCGTCCGGAATGCAGTGCCCGACGCACCGGACAGTCGGCGTCCGACCGGACTTTTCCGCACAGCAAACAATGTTCGCCGCCCGGAGCGGCGCCGTCGGAATACTTTCCGAACAACGCATTGGCCGCCTCGTTCAGCACAATTAGTTCGGCCGACGAATCAAACAGGAATATCGGTATCTTAATCGTATTGAAGATAAGCTCTTTGCAGTGCATCTGCCAGGCGACGCCACCGGCAGACATCACCGAGGCTGAAGCCTCGGCCGCACACTGCAGTACGCCGGCCAGTCCGCCGTCCGAACCGAACAGCGGTGTCGCGGACAACAGCAGTTCCCGCTCATGGCGGGCGATCATGGAGTTGCAGACGACGCGCCCGGATGCCGCCCGATAAGCCGGAGAATCAATGATAAGCGCCTCTCGCGACTTAACCGCAGACCGCTGATGACCGGACTGCGGCAGCGCCGGATCGTCGCCGAAAATTTCGCCCGCCGCGGCATTTTGTTCAACCACCTTCATATCGGAGTCGAACAGCAC
>JAEWSS010000264.1 GCA_023459755.1 Verrucomicrobiota bacterium
GAGCATCGCCGTGTCAATGTCCCGATCATGGGTGACAGTAAGGTAGATTTCGCGAAAGGCAATCAAATCGCGCATGAAATAACGCGGAAATTCGCACCAGTTCTTCGGCATTTCTTCGGAACGCATCAACGCACGGAATGCATTGCAGCACTGCTTATTACGTTCCGGACATTCCATGAAAAAACTTCTGAAATTTGCAAAGAGACTGTTCATAAAGAGCGCCTGCCCCTCTTTGCAGCGAAGCATTTCCCGGTTTTCCGCCAAAAAGCTCTGAACCGGCGTTGCGATCACATGCGGCCGCAGAAAGGCCCCGATCATCTGCAAAAAATTCTCGCGGGTCTGAAAATGATAAATGACCTTGGAGGCCGGCATTCCCACTTTCGCCGCCAGCTTGCGGATCGATATTTTTTCCGTATCGCCGCATTCCGCCAGCATGTCCACCGCCGCCTCCAGCAACTGGTTTACTATTGCAAGTCCCTTTTTGCTTCTGCATTCGATTGCGACGGGCGCGTCCGGGCTTGTCTGGTCAACGGGGAACTCCGGACCGGCAACGGGGGGCGTGCCCTCTTCGACACCCGCGATCTTAACTTCAAACGGCTTTTCCCAGAGTCCGAGACCGATCATCAGTTGTTTTCGGCAGAAATACACGCATTTGATGTTGAAATCCTCGGAACCCGGACATTCCGGCCCCAGATTGAGGCCCCGGTTCGGATCAGACAACCGTTCCTCCAGCACGGTAAAAATGGACAAAAACCAGCAGAAGGATTTTTCAAGATCGTCGTCTCCGGTGATCAAACGGTAAATCTCGTGAAAGGCAAGCGCGTTCCGCCCGTCGGCGTTGACCGGCTGCTGCGACGGTAGTCCGGAACATTCCCTTGAGCGGCCGAATATCCGGATGAGGCGCGTCATCGGCGCGTTCCGTCCGGGAACATAGCGGTAAAATTCATACAGACACCGGAACAGGTCGTTAATAAAAAAACGCTTCCCCTCTATGGTGTTCAGCAAATGCCGGTTCTTTTCCAGAAAAACGGCATAGGGTGATTGTTCAGTATTCACAGAAAACTGTCTTGCGATTTCTTCCAGCAGCCCCCGGCGATTTTTAAAATAGTAAACGATGCGCGCGGGAGGAACATGCGCACAATCCGCAACATCGGAAAGCGTGACCTTTTCAGTTTCGCCCCGTTTAATGATAAGCGAAGCCGCCGCCTGAAGTATTTCCGACTTGATTCGCTCGCCCTTGCGCATATTTTTCGGCCCCTGCTTCGTGGAATTTTTGTTAGCATACACTTATCTATTATACCACATTGGCAATAAAATACAAGCCAAAAAACATATTATTGTGTGCAACTTTTAATGAAAAATCGATAGAGTGTGTTGCAAAATCGGTGAGTGGGCTTGATATGAGAACGAATTTTTCATGGACGAAAAGAAAGATTCAACTGCGGCATTGCCGTAAAGCATTCCGGGATAGAAACATGGTGATCTTAGCTCCCGGCGGGCTGCCGGAAAATCTTCGGCAATATGGCCGCGGAAAGCCACCGCCCCCCCGCCGCATCAGGCGTCACAGCTAAATGGTTTGTCCCAATGCGCGAGCCTCGGCCAGTGCCGGATTGCCTTGTATCGCGCCTTTCGCCTCCACGCCGCGCACAAGAACTTTTCCAGCGTCAGCCAGATGGAAGTAGCTCAACACCGACTTGTACTGGATGAGAATACTGTCGAACACCTCCGGTATGGTGTCGGCCGCCACCAGCAGCAGCGCCAGTTTCCGGACCTTGAGTTCATTGCGGATGGGCGCGTGAAGCCGATCGATGACGGCTTTGAGCTGGGCGCTGAGACCGTAGAAATAGACCGGAGAGGCGAAGACGATCAAATCCGCCGTCTTGAGCTTTTCATGGATGACGCGCATATCGTCCTGCTGAAAGCAGTCATGATTCGGGCGTGTTCGACAGGCGTTGCAGCCGATGCAGGGATTGACATGCACGTCGCCCACCGAAATTAGTTCAACCTCGTTATGCTCCGCGGCTCCGGCGGCAAAGGCGTGGGCAAGAAGATCGGTGTTGCCGCCTTTGCGGACGCTGCCAATCAGAATGACGATTTTCATGATTCCATTTCTCTTTCAGGCGATTCGGAGCGCAACCGCGCCGACCGATCTATTGATTTCGGGTGAATGTGCAAATCCAATTTCTGTCATAATACGGAAGGGGTGTTTTTTTCGACTTCCGCAATGCCTTCAAGCATCTTTCGCATTGCCGCCGCCTGAGCTTCCGGCTGGCACGCCAGAAAGCCAGACACCGTCGCGCATGGATAGTCGGTGCATTCCGAGCAGACCTTTACCGTTTTTTGGATGGCGCAAAGTCGAATCTGGCACATGCCGCAGTAAGCGCTTTTGCGGCCGCCGTCGGTCATACAGCCGTCGCAGGAAAGCAGATCCGCCGTGATTTCGCTGCAATTATTTAGTTCCCGCCATTCGGCGGCCACCCGCTCAAGTTTCCCCCGATCATTCTCCTGCGTGGCGCGGCAGGCGTCGCAACTGGAGCAAATCAGTCCGCACGGAGCAATGTTGAGTTGCATGTCATGAATCCTTTCAGGCGGGCAATCCTCCGCAAAAACAATTACGTATAAGACTCCCGACCTATTTCAGGCCAACGAACCATCCGGCCGCCATCCAATGAACTTATCTCCACAATCATTATGTTCCATGCCCTTTGGACGGCCCGCTTTTCATTAAAAGACCGGAGAAAATGCCTTTGAATTACTGTATCGCTTGTTTTGTCGATTGCAAGCAGAAAAATAGACTTCATCCGGCGTTTTACAGTCCAGCGCCGAATGAGACCTCACCGGCATTGTGCAAATTCACATAACGGCCGAATCCTCTGCGTATTTGCGGTTGGAAGCGCCCGGAAGCAGCTTTCGTTTCCGCCGCATCGCGAGGGAAGACCACCAGCCGCATCTGTAAATCGGTTCAGAAATCATGCGACATCCGTCGGGGACGGGCATTGCAAAACGCGGCCCAGATTATTTTTTCAGAATCGGCACTTTCGCCCAGCCGGACACCGCTTCGGTGAATTCACGGCAGGAGAAACAGTAAACCACCACTTTTTTTCCTTTCAGCCACGCCGGATCTTTCGCCGCCTTTCGATAAAGATTGACCCGCACCGCGGTGGCCGCCGAACCTTTGACGCCAATGCGCTCCACCGGCATCTTCAGCCTGGCCGCCAGCTGTTCGCAGAATCCGGCGTTTTCCGCCAGCATATCGCCGCCGGTGGAGAAAATCAGCGTGTGACTGTCACCGATCACAAGAACCGGACTGGCGTCGTCGAACACTTTGCCCGACACCTTTTCCAGCGTTACCGGCTCACTTTCCGGCGCAGTTTTGTCCAGCGACGTTGCCAGATCGCCGGAGATTTCGACGGCGTCCGGCGTCACCGCATATTCGCCGTCGCCGGAGATTCCGACCGCCGCCGCAACCGCGTCGGCCGCCAGCCGGATTCCGGCCGGACTCCAATGCGCATCGGTTCGGCAATAAACATTTTCGTCCCGCCCGGCCAACAGCGCCGGCGCCAGATCAAGCACCTCGACGCCGCGACCGCGCAATTCATCGTAAAACGGTGTCAGATAAGTCATTGCGCCACCGGCGGCCAATCCCGGCCACGGCTGAATCGCGGCTTTCGGCGGAACCGGGACCACGATCAGCCGGATTCCTTCGGCTTTCAACGCGGCGCTGAAGTCCGCCAGCGCCTCAACCGGATCGGCGTTGGCCGCCTTTTTGCAGACCGAGGCCTGCGCCGCCCCTCCCCCGGCCAGCTGTCCTTTGGCCAGATGTTCAAGTTCATTTTTAGAATACAGCCAGCCGTTTTCAGATTTGCGGACGATGGTTCCCGGAACCACCGCGGCGAGTTCGGTCGCGGCCATTTCCGCCACGTCGGAAGCAAAACTTCCAAGCGCCGCCAGCGCGACCAGTGCAGTCATAATTTTTTTCATCGTTTTTCCTTATGGTTTTTGCAGTTCGGCCCAACAGGGAGCGGCCAGCAGAAGTTCGTCGTCGTCAAACTCGCCGCGGCTCCAACTGCCGTATTGAGCTTCAGCTTCGCTCCACGGCGTCAATCTGACCCGGACGCGGTCGCCGGGACGCAGTCCGGCTTCTTCCGTCCGCACATTGTCCCGCATTCCGGCGGCGTAGGCCAGCACCCGGTCGGCGCCGCCGTCGATGTCGCCCAGATATATGCTCATCACGAAGTCCTTATAAGGCGCTGAATTAGGACGCGGCACGGCGGAAACCGCCAGCACGGTGGCGATTGCGGTTCGCGGTTCAACGATTTCAAGCAGTTCGCTCCCGGGCGGATCGCCGGGTGTCATATCCAGCATTTTCCAGTCGCCGTTGGCCAGTTCGCGGATGGCGAACTCCCAGACCACCGTGGTTTTTCCGGCCAGACGGTCGCGGCCGCGTTTCAGCTCGCCGGCCAAAAGCTGGCGGGTGGCGAAGGCTCCGGCGTCATTCCGGGCGATCACATCCACCGGTCGCCCCAGATAATACGCCAAATGTTCGGCCAGACCGGAACCGGTTCCCCAGTTCATCGCCTCCAGCGAATAGATATTGGTGAAGCTGTCGCCTAAAAGCAGAACTTCGGACTCACGGCTGAATGAGCCGTCCAACGGCAGAAGCTGAACGGTCTCCGCCGGAAAATAACGAGTGCTGTCCGGCAGTTTCAGCATGGCGGCGATGTCGCCGGCCGCGGTGCGGGATTCCGGCGCCATGTCCGGCCGGTTAAAGGAATCGCCGGAGATGCTCCGCGCCAGAACTTCGGCCGCCATGGTCATTGCTTCCGGCGTCCAGTGGGTATCGGTTTTCAGATAGGGTTCCACGCCGTCGGAGCGCATTGCTGACAGCTCCGCCGCGAGGTCGATCACCGTGACGCCCTCCGCCTCCATTTGTTTTTTAAACTCCGCCCACGACGGATTCTGAAGCGGAGCCGCCGCGCCGCCGAGTTTGTCCGGGTAGATCATCGGCTTGACCGGAACCGGCAGCAGTATGAGCCGGATGCCGCGCCCGCGCAGCTGACGGTTGAAGTCCAGGATCGCCGCCGCCGGATCGGGCTGAACGCCGGACAGCCGCCGCTTGTGAAGTTTTTCCGGCAGCAGAAAGCCGGGATTGAGCAGATATTCACAGTCTCCCGAAAAAAACAGCCAGCCGTCACGCCCGACGATCACCTTTTCATTGCCGGTCTTCAGGGTTCCGGTCAGCCAGCTCTGAACCGGAGACAGCAGATATTTGCGCAGCAGAGAACTGTCCTCGATCGCGGTCTCGTAGGCTTTGATCGACTGCTGAACGGTTCCAGCATCGCGCCATTCCGCGAACGGCTGGCGGTACACCGTCTGCAATATCGGATAAATCGCGATGAACAGCAGGAAAAACAGCGTAAGACTCCACTTCTGCGCGGTGGAAACATTGGTATGGCCAATCTCAAGTTTGGCAATCTCTTCACGGGAAAGTCGGATTTTTTTATTGTCGGACATAGTTCATTTTCCCCTTAAAAGATAAAGTAGATAAACGGGTTGTAACTCTGGGTGGTCAGCGCCGCCAGCGCCAGCAGAAACACCGCAACGCACCACGCGAGCTTTTTCCAGTTCAGCGTCCGGGTGAAGTCCCAGCTTTGCGGCAGCCCCCAGATCACCACTCCGGCAAGAATGAAGTTGAGCAGATAATATGGATTGTAAATCAGTCCGGCGGCGACCGATGAGTTTCCGCTGTTGACGCTCCAGCCGAACATGCCGCCCAGATAGCGCCAGGCGTCCGGCAGCGTGTCGGCCCGGAAGAACACCCACGCAATCAGCACAATGCCGAAGGTGATGACGATCTGCAGGATTTTCGGCAGACGGTTGTAGATGCTCGACTTGCCCTGCGCCCGCTCAAAAGCGAGATAGCCGCCGTGGATTCCGCCCCAGATCAGGAAATTCCAGCTCGCACCGTGCCAGAGGCCGCCCAGCAGCATCACCAGCGCCAGATTGATGTAGGTGCGAACTTCGCCTTTGCGGTTGCCGCCCAGCGGAATGTAAAGATAGTCCTTGAGCCAGGTGGAAAGCGAGATGTGCCAGCGCCGCCAGAACTCGGTTATCGACAGCGACTTGTACGGCGAATCAAAGTTTTTGGCGAACACAAAGCCGAGCATCAGCCCCAGTCCGATCGCCATGTCGGAGTAGCCGGAGAAGTCGAAATAGATCTGAAAGGCGTAGGCGGCCGCGCCGTACCAGGCGTCCAGCGTGTCAGTGACGCCGGAGCCGAACACGGTGTCGGCAATTTTGCCGCACGGGTTGGCCAGAAGCACCTTTTTGCCCATGCCGAGCATGAAAAACGCAATGCCGCGAGTGAATTTTTCCAGCGTATGCGTCCGGAATTTCAGCTGGTCGGCCACCTCCTGAAAGCGGATGATCGGGCCGGCAACCAGCTGGGGAAACATCGACACATAACAGGCGTAGTCGATGAAATTGCGTACGACTTTGGCGTCGCCCCGGTAAACGTCGATCACATAGCTCATGCTCTGAAAGGTGTAAAAGCTGATGCCCAGCGGCAGAACGATGCGCCAGAAACCGATAAACTGCGCCTCGGGAATCCCCATCGCCGTCATCAAATTGTTATAGTTCTCGATCCCGAAGTTGAAATATTTGAAAAAGCCGAGAATGGCGAGGTCGCAAACGATCGAAAGCGAGACAAACAGTTTTTTTCGCGCCGGAAATTTTTCCATCATCCGGCCGTTGGTGTAGTCAACCGTGGTGTTGAACAGCATCAGAATGCAGAAATACGGGTTGGCCCAGCCGTAAAACAGGTAACTGAACAGCGTCAGAACCAAATGTTTGAGTCTGCCCGGCGAAACATAATAAAAAAGCAGCGCCGCCGGCAGGAAAAAAAACAAAAACAGATAACTTGAAAAAACCATATCATACCTTTATGTGTGATTACTGGAAAATTGATAGATTGCGAATACCAAAAACAGTACCCGGCTTCCCGGTTGCTTCTATTGTGATTTCAGTTGTTCCCGCCGGTAATTTGCATCCGATATTCTGAACGCGCATAACTACATAAGAAACAGGTGTTTCAATCGACGTTCCATTGATTTTCAAAGTAATGTCCGCACTTGCATCAATGGCAATTGGCATAATGGCGACGATCTCTTGGGCAGGGTTGCAGTTTTTTAGAATTGAATCAAAAATTGTCAGGCTCCCTTCTTGGGGAATCTGAAATAACGTGACCGGCGCAACGCTGGCATACTGCGTATTTTCTATGGGAATCGGACTTGTAAAAAGAAAGTTTTCCTTCTGCGTTTTTCCGGACAACAACATGGCAAGCTGATCCATTTTTCGAATATTATTGAACCTGGAACCGTCAAGAAAATGCGCTGTTCCAATTCCGAGAACTACGATCTTCTTGCCGGATAACATTTTTTCCGGAGAAGAAAAAAGCGATTGCACAATCGCAGTCATTGGACCATATCCGCCCACTCGATA
>JAEWSS010000265.1 GCA_023459755.1 Verrucomicrobiota bacterium
GTGTGGCGGTGGTCGCCGAACTGGTCGAAGGCCGCATCCATCCGGTCACCTTTGAACTGCTTGGCAAAGCCCGCGAAATGGCGGCAAAAGTCGGCCAGCCGACGCTTTGCCTGCTGATCGGCCACAACGTCGGAACGCTGACCGCCGACCTGCTCGCCTACGGCGCCGACGAGGTGGTGTGCTGCGACGCGCCGGAACTCGAAAATTTTTTGATCGAGCCTTATACCAATGCGTTGACGGCCTTCATCAACTTCCGACATCCGGCGGTGGTGCTGGTCGGCGGCACTCAGTCCGGGCGCAGTCTGGCGCCGCGCGCCGCCGCGCGGTTCCGCACCGGACTCACCGCGGACTGCACCTTTTTGGACATCTCACCGAATACCGACCTCGAGCAGATCCGGCCGGCCTACGGCGGCAACATCATGGCCCACATCGGAACGCCGAACCGCCGTCCGCAGTTCGCCACCGTCCGCTATAAAATCTTCCCGATCCCGGAAAAAAGCGAACCGCGGGGCAACGTGACCACACTCCCCCTGCCGCCGGAACAGTTAAAGTCGGCGGTCGCCATCCTTGAAACCATCGAAAAAAGCCGCGAGACCGGCATCGAGGAGGCCGACGTGCTGATCGTCGCCGGACGCGGCGTGAAACGGCCGGAAGACCTCGTCATGCTCGAACGGCTCGCCGCGCTGCTGAACGGTCGCCTGGCCTCCACCCGCGCGCTGGTGGAAGCCGGCTGGTGCGACCCGAAAATGCAAATCGGCCTGAGCGGACGCACCGTCAAACCGAAACTCATTATCACCTGCGGCGTGTCCGGCGCCATTCAGTTCGCGGCGGGGATGAACGGTTCGGAACTGATCGTGGCGATAAATTCCGATCCGGAGGCGCCGATCTTCCAAATCGCCAATGTGGCGATCATTGACGACCTCTACCGGGTCATCCCCGAACTCATCGCAAAAATCGCAAAAGGAGCAGTCGAAAAATGACCGCGTCATATAATAAAATAACCGCCGGCGATCTTGAAAAACTCGTTGCAATCTGCGACGGGCACCGGGTGATTCCCGGCGACATGGTCGGCGAAGATTTCTGTCACGACGAACTTTCCGGCACCCGCAGCCGACCGGAGGTGCTGGTCCGGCCGCAGTCAACCGCCGAAGTCGCCGCCGTCATGCGGCTCGCCGCGGCGCGCAAAATACCGGTGACGCCGCGCGGTCAGGGCACCGGACTGGTCGGCGGCGCGGTGCCGCTCCACGGCGGGATTCTGCTTGATCTGAGCAAAATGAACCGCATCATCGAACTCGACGAAACCAACCTGACGCTGACGCTTGAACCCGGTGTTCTGCTGATGGACGTGGCAAAATACGTTGAAGAGCGAGGCTTTTTCTATCCGCCGGATCCCGGCGAAAAAACCGCCACCATCGGCGGCAACATCAGCACCAACGCCGGCGGCATGCGCGCCGTAAAATACGGCGTCACCCGCGACTATGTGCGCGGACTTGAAGTCGTGCTCGCCTCCGGCGAAATTGTGGAATTTGGCGGCAAGGTGGTGAAAAACAGTTCGGGATACAGCCTGAAGGATTTGATTGTGGGGTCGGAGGGAACTCTGGCCGTTGTCACCAAAGCGGTACTGCGGCTGCTGCCGCTGCCGAAATGCAAAGTCAGTCTGCTGGTGCCGTTTCCCGATCTGGTGACCGCCATTGAAACCGTGCCGAAAGTTATTCGCGCCGCATCCACCCCGACCGCGGTGGAGTTCATGGAGCGCGAAGTAATCCTGGCCGCCGAAAAATTCCTGCTCCGCAAATTTCCCGACCACTCGGCCGACGCCTATTTACTGCTGACTTTCGACGGCGCCGAGAAGTCCGAAATCGAGACCGCCTGCCGCGCCGCCGCGGAAACCTGCATCGCCTGCGGTGCGCCGGACGCGTTTATTTCCGATACGCCGGAACGCAACGAATCGCTTTGGGCCGCCCGCGGCGCCTTCCTTGAGGCGATCAAGGCGTCAACCACCGAAATGGACGAATGCGACGTGGTTGTCCCGCGCGGACATGTGGCCGAACTGGTGCTGTTCACCCGCGAACTCCAGAGCAGATACGGTGTCCGCATCCGCAGTTTCGGCCATGCCGGAGACGGCAATCTGCACATCTACGTTCTGCGCGACAAGCTCAGCAACGAAAACTGGACGCATACGCTGGCCGACGTGTTTGAAGAACTTTACGCCAAAGCACGCAGACTGCAGGGACAGGTCTCCGGCGAACACGGCATCGGGTTTGCCAAGAAAACGTATTTTGCTGAAACATTGTCGCCGGAGGCGCTCCGCCTGCTCGCCGGAATCAAAAAGACGTTCGATCCGGACAATCTGCTGAATCCGTCAAAAGTTGTCCCCGGAGTGCGGTAACGTGGATCAACTGATAACCATTTTCGACCTTTTCGGCACCGTGGTATTCGCCGTCACCGGCGCGGTTCGCGGCGTCAAGGCAAAACTCGATCTGCTCGGAGTGGTGGTGCTCTCCTGCGTGGTCGGCGTTGGCGGCGGCATGATGCGCGACGCGATCATCGGCGCCACTCCGGCCGCCGCGCTGACCAGCGAAAGTTATCTTGTTTTGTGCATCGCCGCCGGAGTAACGGTATTTTTCATGTCTGAAAAAATCATGAAGAGCCGCCATCTGATAACGGTGTTTGACGCTGTCGGATTGGGCGTTTTCACCGTGCTCGGCGCAGCCAAGGGAGTTAATTACGATCTCGCGCCGGTCGGCGTGGTGTTGACCGGAACCTTGACCGCCGTCGGCGGCGGCATGCTGCGCGACGTGCTGGTGGGAACGGTGCCGGAGGTTCTGCGGCGCGACTTCTACGCCACCGCCAGTTTGATCGGCGGCGTGGTTTATCTGTTTTTGATCGATACCGCGCTGCCGTATTATGTGAACTTTCTGATTGTGGCGTTTCTGGTGACGGCGATCCGCCTTACCGCGTTCCACTACAAGTTCCAATTACCGAAAGCGGGCGAGCCGCCGACTCCGGCGGAATAAAAGAGCTCCGGCACAAATGTAGAAAAAAAGCCGTCCGCCGGTATGATCCGGGGCGGACGGCGAAATTTGTTCAACGATTATTTATCTTCGGAACCCAACAGCTGTTCGTGTACCCATTCCACCCGGAATTTTGAGTATTCCGGATCAAAGTCGTGTCCCATCCACGGCGACACCCACATTGACTTCGGCGTTTTCAACGTGTTGTACATGGCGAACACCGATGCCGGCGGACAGGTGAGATCCATCAGGCCGACGCCGCAGATCACCGGGCATTCGATATGACGTGCAAAATTCACACCGTCGTAATATTTCAGCGTATTTTCAAACTGTTTGGCCAGGTCGAGCT
>JAEWSS010000266.1 GCA_023459755.1 Verrucomicrobiota bacterium
GCGCGACGTGGTGTTTACCGGCGTCAATTCAAAAATAAAGACCACGCTCCGGGTCAACCGCGCCATGATCGGCGAAAAGTTGATGGCGCTGCTTGCCACCGCCGAGCCTTACAAAGTCGTGCTGCCGTCATGCGGCGATCAGGATGAAATCGCCGGACAGCTGCGCCGGATCGGCGGACGGACTTTGATCGAATGCGAGGCCGCCGGAACGTCGGCAGCCGTCGGCGCCGATATTCTGCACGTCTCCTATGACGGCCGGATTTTTATCGATCGGGTCGCATAAAGAATTGTCTGTTGCTGAAAAACGGGCAACCGATAAATTATTTTCAACCGCGGTTCGGCTCATTTAATTTTTTATCGGCGTCGAATCCGCCGGAATGGAAGCCGTTAAGGTCAAGCGTAATATATTTGAAGCCGAGTACCTTAAGCTCTGATACAATTTTTTGGCGGCCGGCGAGCACACTCGGCATGACTTCGGGAGACACTTCAATCCGGGCGGTCCGGCCATTGCTGCGCAATCTGAGGTTGGAGTTTTCCGGCAGAAAACGGCGGAGCAGTTCCTCGCCGCGCCCGACGGCTTCAAGGGCGGCCGCCGTGAGATTTTCGCCATAGTCGAAACGGGTGGCCAGGCAGGGGCTCGACGGTTTGTGTGCGCAGTCAAGTTTGAGTTCTTCGGCCATTGCGCGAATCTCATTTTTGCCGATGCCGAGTTCGGCCAGCGGTGAGATGACGCCGTATTCCTGCAGAGCCTTAAGACCGGGGCGATAGACGGCGAGATCGTCGGCGTTGGTTCCGTCAAGCAGAACATTCAGCCTGTTGCGGTCGGCGAACTCCCGGAACTTGCCGAAGAACGCATGTTTGCAGAAATAACAGCGTTCCGGCGGATTGCTCCTGAGCTCCGGCAGTTCGAGCGGCGCAAAATGTATGACCTTCAAGTCGATATTGCACCGGACGGCGAATCGGCGTGCCGCGGCGATTTCACCGGGGCGTTGAAATTCCGAATCCATGGCGAGCGCCGCAAAGCCGAACGGTTTTTCCGCCAGCATTCCGGCCAGAACCGCCAGCAGCAGCGATGAATCGACGCCGCCGGAAAAAGCGAGCGCCGCGCCGTTGCCGACCAGACCGCGCAGAAACGTCTTCAGTTCTTCGAGTCGTGTTTCCACATGGCCTCCGCGCATTTTTCCGCTTCGTCGAACACGGTTTGAAAGTCGATCCCGGACTGGTCGGCCAGTTGGCGGACGCTTTCATATTCGGGGTAGTATTTGACCAGTCCGTCGAACGAACAACGCTTTACGCTGACATTGCCGAACGGGAGGCGGACTTCAATATTTTCGCGTTCCATGCGGACGCGGTTGACCGGGGTTTTGCGCAGTCCGATGGTTGTGGTGCAGCGGAAAACCGCCGTTTCGATCTCCGGCAGCCGTGCGGCGTCGGCGACGATGCGCAGGAGCCAGGCCGGACGGTTTTTCTTCATGAAACACGGCACGAAGTGAACGTCCAGCGCTCCGGCCTGAAAAATTTTTTCCATGGCCATACCGAGGGTTTCGCCGGTAGAGTCGTCAACATTGGTTTCGAGCAGCCATACCGACTCCGGCGCTTCAACCTCATTAATTATCATTGCCCGGAGAATGTTCGGTCGTCCGAAGTCGCGTTTGCCGAGTCCGACGCCGCATTTTTCCACCGTATGGCGCTCCGGCAGTTCGGTTTTTGTGCGAATGGCGGCGGCAATGGCGATGCCGGTCGGCGTCACCATTTCGCCGTTGACCGCGGTGCGGCGCAGCGGAATTGCAAATTTTTTTGCGATGTTCAACACCGCCGGAACCGGAATTGGCAGTTCGCCGTGCTGACAGCGTACGAAGCCCGACCCTTCGGAAAGGCCGTCCACCACACATTCATCAAAGCCGAGATCGTCAAACAGCACTGCCGCCGAGACTACGTCAACAATCGAGTCGATTGCGCCGACTTCGTGAAAATGAACTTCTTCAAGTTTGCAGCCGTGTGCCTCGGCTTCGGCTTCGGCCACGATGCGGAATATTTTTTTTGCCAGTTTCCGGGCGCCGCCGGACATTTCGCCGCGGTCGATCACCGTTTCGACATCGCTCAAATTGCGGTGTTCGTGATGATGATGATGCCCGTGTTCGTCTCCATGTTCATGTTTATGTTCATGCAGAACAACGTTGAAGTCGCACCCGGCGATCCCGTGGCTTTGCGACGGCGAGACGGTGTAGTCGAAGCCGTCAACATGAAGACTTTTCAGTACGGCGTCGAGTTTGTCGCGGTCGCCTCCCAGATCAAGCAGCGCGGCGACGGTCATGTCGCCGGAAATTCCGCAGGCGCCTTCAAGATAAAGTGTTTTTTTCATGTTCAGCGTTTCCTTTCCGCCATGCGCAGCATCCGGCAGGCCATAACGCCGGCGCCGAATCCATTGTCGATATTGACCACCGCCACCCCTTCGGCGCAGGAGTTCAGCATGGTGAGAAGCGGTGTAACGCCGCCGAACGCGGCGCCGTAGCCGACCGAGGTGGGTACGGCGATGACCGGACATTCCACCAGTCCGGCGATTACGCCCGGAAGCGCGCCCTCCATTCCGGCGACGGCGATCACCGCGTCGGCCAGACGAATTTCCTCAATTTTGGCGAACAGCCGGTGGATGCCGGCGACGCCGACGTCAAAATGGCGCACGACCTCTGCGCCGAAAAACTCAGCGGTCTGCGCCGCCTCCTCTGCGGTCGGCAGGTCGGCGGTGCCGCCGGTGCAGACCGCAATCAGACCGGGCGTCCGGTGTTCCGGAGGCGCTCCAGCGGTCAGCAGGCGCGACACGCGATCGTATTTCACCGGCAATCCCTGTTGTTTCAGAAAATCAGCCTGGTCTTGCGAACAGCGGGTACCGAGCGCGGCAATGCCGCTTCTGATAAATTCGGCCATGATCGCCGCCAGCTGTTCCGGCGTTTTGCCCGGACAATAGACCGCTTCTCCCATGCCGGTGCGTCCGGCCCGGCCGGTGTCAAGTTTTGCGAATCCCATATCTTTAAAATGATCCATGTGCGGCTCCGGAATAACTTTTTGTGATGCGTTCATATATTCTTTTAGTTTAAAGATAACTCCGAAATCATGTTCAATCCAATGCCGAACGGTGAAAAACGTGTTTTTTCGCAGTCAGCGCTGCATGGTTTGCCGCCGTCGAACTTTTTATTGGATATTTTTTATCCGCGTCATTGTTTTGCCGATTGATTTTTTTGACTTAGACGGTATATTTTATGCCAATATTTTTTTCAAAAAACCGACTGTCAGGGCGGCTGAAAGGCTACCGCCGGAAAACCAACCGATGCAGGCAACATTGATATTCCCGCCCCACACCGGGCCGACCTATGCTCCCCTTGGGGTCGCCTGTCTTGCCGCCGCCGCCGGAAATGTCGCCAACGCCGCGGTGAAGCTGTTCGACGCCAACATTGACCTTTGGAATTTTGTCTGCGGCTCCAGTCCGGAACTGGCGTCCATGCGCGCGTTCAGCCGCGGACCGCTGGAGCAGTTTCTCGACCCGGAACTTTATGCCGAGAACTGGTCATATTATCCGAAGGCGCGCCGCGCGATCGGCGAACTTGAATTTCAAGCGCGGCGTTATCTGGCCGGCGACGGACTGGAGTCCGGTCTGGAACGGCTCTTCAAGCACCAGAGCGGTCGGATATTGGCCGGCACGCCGGACATTGTCGGATTTTCCGCCATGTATATCGACCAGTTGCCGTTCCTGTTGGCGCAGGCGAAATATTTGCGCGAAAACTTCGGCCGCGGTCTGACAATCGTGGTCGGCGGCGCGGCGATGAGCGCACTGTCCACCGTCGAATTGCTGGATATGACGCCGTTTGTTGACGCAATTCTGACGGGGGAGGGCGAAATATCCTTTAACGCGCTGCTGAGCGGAACCCCGTTCGCCGCGATTCCCGGCTGTTATTTCCGCGACGAAGCCGGTGCGGTGCGTTTTTCCGGGCGTCCGCTGGCGCCGGCTCAACTCGACGATCTGCCGTTTCCGGCGTTTGACCAACTGCCGATCGGTGAATATTTCAATCCGGTTCCGGTGCTGCCGATCTACGGCTGCCGGGGATGCAAATGGCGGCGCTGCCGGTTCTGCACCCACAACAGTTCGTTCGGCGGCCATCGGGTGCGGTCGCCGGAGGTGGTGGTGCGCGAAATGGTCGAGCGCCGCGAACGGTTCAACTGCCGCCATTTTTATATGGTCGATCAATACGTTCCGCCGGAATATCTGGACAAATTAAGCGATGCGATCATTGCCCGCGGGCTTGACTGCCGGTTTCAGATCATGGCGCGCACGGTGGCTGAATATACGCCGCGGCTTCTGCACAAAGCCGCCGCCGCCGGATGCAGTTGGATCAGCTGGGGTATGGAGAGCGGCTCACAGCGTCTGCTTGACCTGATGAACAAAGGAACCCGGGTTGAGAGTTCGCTTGAAGTCATCAAAAACTCGGCGGCGGAGGGAATTTCCAATCTTTTGATGATGATTTTCGGCGCACCTGGTTCCGACCGGGCGGCAATGGAGGAAAACTTCACGTTTCTTGAGCGGGCCTGGGGGCATATCGACGCCATGACGGCCAGCGCTTTCGTGCTGTTTGACCAGACCGCGTTCGGACTGCATCCGGAGCGCTACGGGCTTGAGGTCATCGGCGACAATCCGGTGTTGACCGTGAACGGCCGGACTATTTGCGACCGAAAACTGCGTTTCCGGCGAACCGGCGAACCGGGAAGATTCGAGTCTCCTCTGGCGGCGTATGAGATCGACGCATGGGAGTCGCGCAAGGCGTGGCTGTCGCCGCTGTCTTTCCGCGGCCGTCTCTGCTGCGAACACTATCTGCTGTACGCCGACCGCAGTCAGTCGAATCCCCGGCCGAGCAGTACGCCGACTCCGATCAGCGCTTGACCGCTCAAAAAGTTTTGTCCTAACACAATTCTAACGTTTCCCGCATAAAGATCATATACTGTTCTCCTATTTTATTTATCGTAAAGATAAATGCTGAAACGCGCCGCGGCGGATCGCCCGTCGAAGCGCCGGACGCCCAGAAAACGGAGAATGT
>JAEWSS010000267.1 GCA_023459755.1 Verrucomicrobiota bacterium
CGCTGGGCTTGATCGACCACTGCCGGGTGTCGCAGGATACGCTGGCGGTATGGCAGCCCGGCGGAAATTCGCGCAATGCCGAGTGCTGTTCAGCTGCGATTTGTGTGGCTAACGCCTGGCATACCACAGCGGGAAACTGGTGGATGTTTGACCGTTATTTTCGCGCCGACCCGGATGTGGTCATCGTGCGTCAGAACAAGTCCGAACTCACAATCGGCGAGGCGAGAATTTCGGCGATGGGCGGCATTATTTCCGGTGTGGTTATTACCAGCGACAATTTTGAGTATGTCGATCCGGATCGGTTTGAGCTGTTGGCGCGGTCGGCAAAACTGCGGTTGCACAACCCGGTTCCGGAGAAATGGGAGCCGGATTTGTGGCCGTTCGCGTTCTCCGGCACGGTGGACGGGCGGCAGGCGCTGGCGCTGATCAACGACACGATGGAGGAAAAGACGTTTGACCTGTCGGAATACGGTCTCAGCGGAGAATGCGAGGAAGTTTTGCAGCCGATGGGAAAAATCGGAAAAGTTCTGACGCTGGCACCGCACGACGCGGCGCTGGTGGTCGCGTTATGAAAGAACTGCTGGATCGTTTTTACCGCGAAAGTGAATATCCGGCCCTGGTGAAACAGGCGGCGGAATGGGCGAAGAGCCGTCCGCTGGCCGGTCTTAAAGTGTTGGACGCTACGCCGCTGTTTCGTAACACGCTGACCAAGTATGTGGCGTTGATCTCGGCCGGAGCTGAATTGTCGGTGGCGGTAAATCCGGATATTCCGTTTGATCGCGGAACCGCCGAGTTTGTCGAGCGTTCCGGAATCCGTGTTATGAAAACGCCTTCAACCGGGTTCGATCTGGTGCTGGACTGCGCCGGATGCAATGCGGCAGTCGAATCAAAATTCGGCTATGTGGAGCTGACGCGTTCAGGAGAATACCGTTACGCCGGGTGTGCGAAGCCGGTGCTGTCGGCGGATGCCAGCCGGATCAAGGAGATTGAGACGGTGCTGGGAACCGGCGACGGCTGGCGGCGGGCGATGATCGAAACCGGGCACGGCGATTTTTCCGGCAAAAAGGTGGTTATTTTCGGTTGCGGCAAAGTCGGACGCGGCATTGCAATGTACGCCGCACGCGAGGGAGCGGCGGTGACGATGATTGACGATCCGGGCCGGGTGAAATTTCCATCGTTTGCCGTTCCGGTCGATATGCACAGTCCGACGGCGGTGGAACAGGCGGTCGCCGGGGCATGGTGCGTGATTTCGGTTACCGGGGTGCGCAATGCCTGGTGCGGAAAATTCGATCCGGCGGCGCTTTTGGCGTCGGACAGTTTGATCGTCAATATGGGCGTGGAGGATGAGTTCGGTCCGGCGGTTCCGGCCGACCGGGTGTTGAATCGGAAGCGGCCGCTGAATTTTATGCTTGAAGAGCCGACGAAGTTGAAATATATCGAAGCCACACTGGCGCTGCACAACGCGGCGGCGGTGTTGCTTGCCGGAGGCGGATTTCCGCCCGGAATCTCTAGGATACCGGCGGAAGTTGAACGTGAAATACTGAATTGTTCGATTTCCGCAGGCGAGATTGGCGATGAAATCAGGGAGTTGGAAAAACTATGAACGAAATATTGATAAAAAACTGCACGTTGAACGGCAAGGCGACTGATTTACTGATCAACGGGCGCCGGATTGCCGCGATCGGAACTAATTTGACGGCCGGAGAAGGCGCAAAAGTCATTGACGGTTCCGGCAAGGCAGTGCTGCCGCCATTCTATAACACCCATGCGCATTCCGCAATGACGCTGCTGCGCGGCTATGCCGATGACATGGAACTGTTCAAGTGGCTGAACGAGTATATCTGGCCGATTGAAGCAAAGCTCACGTCGGAAGACGTTTATATCGGCACCAGGCTGGCCATTTTGGAAATGATAAAATCCGGAACCGTGTTCTTTAATGACATGTACTGGTTTCAGCTGGCCACGGTGCGCGCCGCCGAGGATATGAAGGTGCGCGCCGGAGTAGGCGTGATGTTTCTGGAGGATGCGTCCGGCAAACTGAGCGAGCAGAACCGTCTCAGCAATGAAGAACTGCTGGCGCACCGTAAGGAATTTTCCGACCGGATCACCCTGACGCTGGCTCCGCATGCGATTTATACGGTGTCGGAGGCCGGACTGCGCCGCTGCGCCGAACAAAGCGCGGCGAGCGGTATGCCGGTTCATATGCATTTGTCGGAGACAAAAAAAGAAGTGGCCGACTGCCGCGCCGCACACCACGGTATGTCGCCGGTGGAGTATATCAAAACCACCGGACTTTTGAATCGCAATTTGATCGCCGCGCACTGCGTGGCGTTCGACGATCACGACTTTGAATTGTTTGCCGAGGCCGGCGGCGTAATCAGCCATATGCCGTGTTCCAACTCCAAGTTGGCGTCGGGATGTTTCGATTTGGCCGGAGCGGTGCGGCACAACTGTCGGGTTACGATCGGCACCGATGGCTGCGCGTCGAACAATAACCTCAGCATGATGGACGAAATGAAATTTGCCGCGCTCAACGCTAAACTTTTGACCGGCGATCCGGCCGCGGCTCCGGCTCCGGTTGTGTATGATATTGCCACTCGCGCCGGTGCCGAGGCGTTCGGCATTGACGGCGGCATGATCGCCGTCGGCAAAGCGGCCGACCTGATACTGGTGGATCTCAACAATACGCTGCTGTGCGGCGGCAACCTGATCAGCGACATGGTTTACAGCGCCGACACAAGTTGTGTTGACACCGTGATCTGCGACGGCAATGTACTGATGGAACATCGCAAAGTTGAAAATGAAGAAGAAATTGTGGCGGCGGCTCGGGACTGCCGTCTTCGCTTAACTGGGAAATAAGGAGGTCTTTATGGGCGATTTTGATGATTATGAAGAAAATATGTTTGACGAGGAAGAATTGTATGACGACTCGTTGAACGAGGATAATTTTGAAGAGGAAGGCTACGAAGACTACGATGAGGACGACGACGACGAATTCGACGACGATGACGAATACGGCGACGACGACGAAAGCAGTATCGACTTTCTCGGTATGGTTCAGGATGAGGAAGGAAACTGGGTTTACCCGGAGGATCTGGACTGATTGAACCTTGTGAACC